>JACPRY010000087.1 GCA_016193565.1 Armatimonadota bacterium | reverse complement strand
CTTCGACCAGCGCGGTCCGCAGCCCGAGGCGGGCAGCCGTCAGCGCCGCCATCCCTCCAGCGGGACCGGCGCCGACGACGATGACGTCATAGTTCTGGGGGTCAATCACGATATCCAGATTCCTCGCGATGCGAACGGGAACCCTTCCGGGCACGTATAATTCAGTTGCAAGTGAACCGTTAAAAGGAGTCTTCATGCGACGCGTCGTTGTCTGTGCGCTGATGTTCTTCTTGCTTGCGGTCTCAGCCTTTGCGGCCGTCAAGTTCAAGCAAGGCGCCTTGACCATTACGCAGGATGCCAGACGCGCGGCGCTGCAGGTCGAGGTCGCCGACACGCCCGAAACCCGCTCTCAGGGATTGATGTTCCGCAAACGTCTGGCCGAAAACGCCGGCATGCTGTTCATCTTTGAGGAACAAAGCCTCTGGAGTTTCTGGATGAAAAACACGCTGATTCCGCTGTCGATTGCCTATATTGACACGGCCTGGAAAATCGTGGATATCAAGGACATGAAGGTGGCTCCGGACCCCAATGTAGGCCCGTTTGAGTTCTACGCGTCTAGGAAGCCGTTCAAGTACGCGCTCGAGGTCAACCAAGGGTACTTCAAGCGGAAGGGCATCGCCATCGGCGCGCGAGTTCAGTTCGAATTCAAGAGTTCCAGGCGCTAAGGCGCTTCAAACCAGATCTCGAAATCGTAGTGCTTCCGACGGAGCAGCCACCGTCCAGGTTGCTCCGTCGACGTTCCAGACGGCTTCCCGAGGAGGCGAATACTGTCCACGCCGGGCCGTCCCATCTCGACCCACTCCATCGCTCGCTGTTTGAACTCTTCGGCCGCGGCATCCGTCCCGTACACCACAATGCCATCTCGGCGGACGAGGCAGAGGCTCTGTTCCTTCGCATCGAGCAGGCCGCTGATGTAGTGAAAGCCCCAGCGTTCCGGCTGGGTGGTGAAAATATCGATGAGCCGCGGCTCCGCCAGTCCCAGGTAGGTTCCCAACCCGCCACCGAGCCCAAAGTCGTTCACCGGGATGACCAGTTCGCTTACCCGCCTCGGCGTTTGTGCGAGCAGTTCTTCGAGCAGCTTCAGTGACAGACCCCGGCTCCCTGGACCACTGATGTAGAGACCGTCACCCATCGCGACTCGGGGATCGGCACCGGTCACGTCTGCCCCGTATGCACCCTGCAGTGGCATGAAGCCGCACCAGGTAACCGAGCGGTTGGACATTGTCCTGCCCCGCTTCTCAAGTGCGACGCACAGACACATCGTGCTGAACCGGAACGGCATCACCAGCAGCCCGCCCTCGGTCAACTGCTCGACCCAGTGCGGCGAGATATCTGAGGAACTCGCCGTAAGAATGATCCGGTCGTACGGAGCTCCTCGCAGAGACCCGAAACCGCCATCGCCCGAGACGACCAGCACGTCTGGATAGCCGGCCCGTTCGAGGTTCGATCGCGCTTCTCGAGCCACATCGCTTTGAATCTCGACCGTGACAATCTTCCCCTCGAGTCCGACTAGTTCACGCAGGAGGGCGGCATTGTAGCCGGTCCCCGCCCCGATCTCCAGCGCCCGATGCCCCGGCTCCAGCTCCAACTGCTCGGCCATGATCGCCATCATCGAGGGCTGCGAACTGCTGCTGCTCGGCAGCCCCCCGCTCGTGCGCGTCACGATCGCGTCGTCCCGGTAGGCGTCCTCGAGGGACAGGCCCGACAGGAATGCATGCCTG
This sequence comes from Armatimonadota bacterium, assembly GCA_016193565.1. Lineage (GTDB taxonomy): Bacteria > Sysuimicrobiota > Sysuimicrobiia > Sysuimicrobiales > Kaftiobacteriaceae > JACPRY01. The sequence goes on along the minus strand of JACPRY010000087.1, from coordinate 10,680 downwards.
GGGACTCGTCGGAACGCTTCCTCAACACGTGGAGATGTGATCGCCCGGCTGCGGCGCAGGTACGTGACGAGTCTTTCTCTCAGGCGGGCGGCAGTTGTCTCGTGGTCATCATCCATCAATGCTATGATGTCGGCGAGGTCCCAGTCATGAGTGATCTCGTGCAGCGGAAAAGTGGGGAAATCTCTGCCCTGCGTGCAATCAGCCGCGCGATCGGCGAAGCGCTGGACCTCGACTCCACCCTCCACCTTATCACCAAAACGACATCCGCAGTCATGGGCATGGACAGCTGTTCCATCTACCTCCTGGACCCCTCAGGCGAATACCTCGTGCTCAAAGCCACCACAGGACTCGCCGAGCCCGCGATCGGCCACGCTCGGTTGAAGTTTGGCGAGGGCCTGACGGGCTGGTCGGCTAAGGAGGGCCGGCCCGTGGCGAGTAGCGATGCTGCCAGCGATCCCCGGTTCGTCTACCTCCCCGAAACGCAGGAGTACAACTTTCGCTCCCTCGCCTCGGTGCCGCTGGTGACCGCCGGACGCGTGCTCGGCGCGATCAACGTGCAGACCACCCCCCGGCATGAATACTCCGCCGACGAGATGGAATTGCTCGGCCTTATCGCGGATCTGGCCGCCGGCGCCATCGAAAAAGCCACGCTGTACGACAGCATGCGCCGGCAGATCATGGAGCTGTCCACGCTGGCCGAAGTCAGCGAAACTATCACCTCCCCGCTGTACCTGGAAGAGATCCTGCGACTCATCGTCGAGATGGCCGCCCGCATGCTCGATGCCAAGACATCGTCCTTGATGCTCATCGACGAGGAGACAGAAGAGCTCGTCATCGCTGCCGCCCAAAGCGCCGGCGAAGTGTACCTGAACCGCCCCAGGCTCAAGGTGGGCGAGGGCGTCGCCGGGCTCGTGGCGAGGGACGGCACGGCGATCGCCGTCACCGACGTGCTGGCCGATCCGCGATTCATCACGAAGGAGGTCGCTCAGCAGGAAGGGCTGCGCGCGCTGCTCTCGGTCCCGCTCGTCGTGCGCGACAAGGTGATCGGCGTCTTCAACTGCTACAAGGACCGGCCGTACCGGTTCGCGGAGGCGGAGGTCAAACTGCTCACGACGCTGGCCAACCAGACCGCGCTCGCCATCGAGAACGCGAACCTCGTCGTGCGATCGGCGATCATCCGAGAGATGCACCACCGCGTCAAGAACAATCTCCAAACCGTCGCGATGCTCCTTCGGCTCCAGCTGCGCGACGGCCGCCAGGTGTCTGGACGCGACGTGCTAACCGAAACGATCAACCGCATCCTGAGCATCGCCGCCGTCCACGAGATCCTCTCGGTCGAGGGGTTCCGGGTCATCAATCTGAGACAACTGCTGGACCGTGTCACGCAGCATGTGACGCAGACGATGGCGGCGCCGGCGCTGGCCCTGAGCGTCTCGGTCACCGGGGACGACGTCTACCTGAACTCTCAGCAGGCCACCTCGCTGGCCCTCGTGGTCAACGAACTTCTTCAGAACGCCGTGGAGCACGCGTTCGACGGGCGCCCGTCAGGGCAGGTCGAGATCCGGCTGGCTCAACTGGAGGGCGGCCTCGTCCTCGAGGTGCAGGACGACGGCCGCGGGCTTCCGCCGAACTTCGACCCTATGGCCGGGGACGATCTGGGCCTCAAGATCGTGCACGCCCTGGTCACAGACGACCTGGGCGGAACGCTGACCTTCACGAACGGGACCGGCACGACCGTCACCATCACGATCCCCAAGATTGATATGCGGCATGCGTGAGTCGAAGACGCTGCGTATCCTGATCGCCGACGACGAGGCGGTCATCCGGTTGGGCCTTCGCGCCATGCTCGAGGCGCAGGGGTTCCGCGTGGTCGGCGAGGCCGCCGACGGCACCCGAGCGGTGGATCTGGTCAGTAAGCTCAAGCCCGACCTCGTCTTCCTCGATATCAAGATGCCGGGGATGGACGGGCTTCAGGCGGCAACGCGGCTGATGGGTGAGCGAGCCGTGCCTGTCGTTATCCTGACCGCCTACAGCGACCGCGAGTTTGTGGATGCGGCGAAGGACTCAGGCGTCCTTGCCTACCTGGTCAAGCCGGTTCGGGAAAGCGATCTCCGCCCGGCGATTGAGGTGGCCATGGCACGCTTCCGTGAGATTCAGACCCTTCGAGGCGAGGTGGGCGATCTCGAAGACATCCTGGAGTCCCGGAAGCTGATCGAGCGTGCGAAAGGCATCCTGATGCGAAAGCTCGGAATCGACGAGGCTGAGGCGTTCGCTCGGATTCAGCGTGAAAGCCGCAATACTCGTCGACCGATGAAAGAGGTTGCACACGAAATCATCGAGGGCGAGCGTCTCGGGAACCGGGAACCGGGAACCGGGAACCGTTAAGATAGGTTACCGTTCCCCGTTCCCCGTTCCCCGTTCCCGGCTCCCCGCTCCCGTTATTCACACCATCCCCGCTATCCACAACAGTCGATCGACAGTTCCGAATTGACCCTGCTGTCTTGGCATGATAAAAAAATGCTCGCCAGCCGGATACGGTTCGTTGAGGTGGGAGGAGGTACCGGGACTTACTTTCAGCGCTCCGGCGCTGTGATGTAACTCCCGGCAACCCGGCCTAACTCAGGGCCGTATCCGCTGGCGTTTCTACGCCCCCGCTCCCGCCTTCCCCCCGTTCCGCTATAATTGGGTTTTGGGTGTCCATGCTCCGCGTCGGAATGGCGCAGCTCAACCTCATCGTCGGGGATCTGGAGGGGAACACCCGGCGCATCTGCGAGGCCATCGACCACGCCAAAGACCTTGGCGTGGATATTGTTTGCTTCCCTGAACTCTCTGTCCCCGGCTATCCACCGGAAGACCTGCTGCTGAAACCGGACTTCGTCCGCGGCAACCTCATGGCGATCGAGGAGATCGCCGGCCGCACTCACGGGATCGCGGCTGTCGTGGGCTTCGTGGATCAGGGCCTGCACCTCTACAACGCTGCGGCGATCTGCGTGGACGGGGAACGGGTCGGCGTCTACCACAAGCAGCGCCTCCCGAACTACGGCGTCTTTGACGAGAAACGCTACTTCTATCCCGGCCGCCGCGCCGGCGTGTACGTCATCAACGGGGTGCCCGTCGGCGTCACGATCTGCGAGGATATCTGGCTCCCCGGAGGCGCCTGCCAGGCCGAAGCGGCTCAGGGCGCGCTGGTCATCATGAACATCAACGGCTCTCCGTACCACGCTGGCAAATGGAAGGAGCGGGCGGAGATGTTGGGGACGCGCGCCCGCGACTACCGCGTCGCCCTGTGCTACAACAACCTGGTCGGAGGCCAAGACGAACTGGTCTTCGACGGCATGGGGATGATGTTCGATCACACCGGAGCGCTCTTGGCGCGGGGGAAGCAGTTCGAAGAAGATTTCATCGTCTGCGACGTCGACCCTGAAGCCGTCCGCCGCCACCGCATGTTTTCTCCGGTCCCTCCGGTGGAAGGCGAAGACGGGGAGATCGAATCGTTCACGATCCACGTCTCTGACGAACCGTCCAGCCAGAAGTCCCCCGTCGAAGCAAGGATCACGCCGGCCTTCGAGCCCACTGAGGAGGTCTACAAGGCGGTCGTCCTCGGCACCCGTGACTATGTCCGCAAGAACCGGTTCCGCGATGTGGTCGTCGGCCTCTCGGGCGGCATCGACTCGGCAATGGTCGCCACGATCGCCGCTGACGCCCTCGGCAGCGAGCACGTTCACACGGTCTTCATGCCGGCTCGATACACCTCGGACGAGAGCCGGCGCTATGCAAGCGAGGTCAGTAAGAACCTGCGGGTGCGAATGCACGACCTCGGCATCGACAACGTCTTCCAGGCGTTCCTCGACACGCTCGATCCCGCCACGGCGGGGCGGCCGCCCGATGTGACCGAGGAGAACATCCAGGCCCGCATCCGCGGGACGCTGCTCATGGCGCTCTCCAACAAGTTTGGATGGCTCGTGCTCACGACCGGCAACAAGAGCGAGATGAGCGTCGGGTACGCCACGCTTTACGGCGACATGGCGGGCGGCTTTGCTGTGCTCAAAGACGTCCCAAAGACGCTGGTGTACGAGCTCGCCCGCTGGCGCAACCGGCAGCGCACCGTCATCCCCGAAGGCGTGCTCGCGCGCGCGCCGACCGCCGAGCTCCGTGCGGGGCAAAAAGATACGGACACGCTGCCGCCGTATGAGGTGCTCGACCCCATTCTCAAGATGTACGTGGAAGAAGACATCCCGCCGCAGGAGATCGTCGCGGCAGGATATGCGGCCGACCTGGTCGCCCGCATCGTCGCGATGGTGGATCGCAACGAGTACAAACGCCGGCAGGCGCCGCCCGGCGTGAAGATCACCCCCAAGGCGTTCGGCAAAGACCGGCGGCTGCCCATCACCAACTGGTATCGCAGCGCCACCGAACCCCGCCGCGTTCGCGCGTCCGATTAGCGCCCACTGAAGTGACGCGTCACGCGTTCCTGCTATGTCATTATTCGCGCTGCTTCCGGTCCTCCGGGAACAGCCATCATACAAGAAACTGTCCGCCTCGCTTCGCGCGCACCGGCGGCCCTGGGTGGTCGGCCCATCAGCGTCGGAGAAGGCCTATGTGCTTGCAGCCCTCGGCGACGACCTGGGTCGAACGGCGTCCGGAGGCGTTCTGGTCATTACTCCAACACGGGATGCGGCGGAGCGGCTGCGCGACGACTTGCTGGCCTTCCTGCCGGATCTTGAGCCGCACCTCACCCTCTTCCCCAACTGGGAACTGCAGGGACCCAACGAGGGCAACGCGCCGGCCGAGGCCGTCGGAGAGCAGTTGGCCATCCTGCAGCGGCTGCTCGATGAACAGCTGGTGTGGATTGTGGCGCCGGTGGAAGCGCTCCTCCGCCGCGTGCCCTCACCGGCGGAACTCAACGCATCGGCGCGGCGTGTCCGCAAAGGTGAACGCATCGACCGCGACGCCCTGGCCGCGTCGCTGGTCGAGGCCGGCTACGAGCGGCTCGATCTCGTGATCGAGAAGGGTCGGTTCGCGATCCGGGGCGGCATCCTTGATGCCTATTCGCCGGACGCCGGCGCGCCTGTCCGCCTGGAATGGTTTGGCGACGAGGTCGAATCGATCCGGCTCTATGACCCCGAGACTCAGCGCAGCACGCAGGAAGTCGAGGAGACGGTATTTCGTCCCGCCGCCCCGCAACGCGGGAGCGCGACGCTGCTCGACTTCCTTCCGCCGGCGTCGTTGGTCGTCCTGGACGAGCCACTCGACCTGGAGCGGCAGGCCGCCGTGACCGCCGAGCGGGCGAGAGAAATCGAGCCGGATGCGTTCATCGACTGGAGCGAGGTCCAGCAGCGCCTGCATCTAGCGTCGGTCCGTCTCTCATCCGTTCATCCTCCGGATGACAGCACCGAGGAGATGGCGATGCATTTCGGCGGCGTCGAAGCCTTCGGCGGCCAGATGAAGCTGCTCGCGAGGGCGATCGAGTCGTGGCAGAGCCACGGCCGGCGCGTTGTGGTGGCTTCGGCGCAGGCAGAGCGGATCACAGAGATCCTGCGAAGCCACGCGATCCAGGCCGTATCCGCATCAGCGCCCGCCGATCTTCCTCAGCCGGGGCATACGATCGTCGCGGCCACGCCCTTGTCCCGCGGGTTCCAGATCGATGCTGCGGGACTGGTCGTGCTCACCGACAGCGAGATCGTCGGGTGGCGTCGCCGGCGGCGGCGGTTCCGGTTCCGCGAAGGCGTGCGGCTGTACTCCTGGACGGATCTCTCCTCCGGCGACTATGTGGTACACATCCACCACGGGATCGGTCTCTACCGGGGCCTGGTCCGGCTGCTGCTGAACGGCGCCGAGCGCGACTACCTTGAACTCGCGTACGCGCAGAACGACAAACTCTACGTCCCCACCGACCAGATCAACCTGGTGCAGCGCTACATCGGCGTCGAGGGCCAGCCGCCGAAAGTGCACCGGCTCGGTGGCACAGAATGGGAACGCGAGAAAAAGCGCGTGAAAGAAGCCGCGCAGCAGATGGCGCGCGAGCTGCTGACCCTCTACGCCACGCGCGAGGCGGCGCCCGGCCATGCGTTCAGCCCTGACACGCCCTGGCAGCATGAGCTCGAGGCTACCTTCGAGTTTGAGGAGACGCCTGATCAGTGGCTCGCCATCCAGGACGTCAAACGCGACATGGAAACGCCGAAGCCGATGGACCGCCTCATCGCCGGTGATGTCGGCTACGGCAAGACCGAGGTCGCGCTGCGGGCCGGCTTCAAAGCCGTCATGGACGGGAAGCAGGTGGCGGTCCTGGTGCCGACGACGATCCTGGCTCAGCAGCATTACAACGTGTTCCTCAAGCGCCTGGCCGCGTACCCGATGAAGGTCGAGATGCTCAGCCGCTTCCGCTCATCGGCGGAGCAGAAGCGCATCATCGAGCAAGTCAAGGCGGGACTGGTGGACGTCCTCATCGGCACACACCGGGTGCTGCAGAAAGACGTCGCCTTCAAGAACCTGGGCCTCGTGATCATCGACGAGGAACAGCGCTTCGGCGTGCGCCACAAAGAGAAGCTCAAGCAGCTCCGGGCTACGGTGGACGTCTTGACCCTCACGGCGACGCCGATTCCCCGCACCCTGCACATGTCGCTGGTGGGACTGCGCGACATGTCGGTGATGGAAACGCCGCCCGAAGCGCGCCTGCCCATTTTTACGGAAATCCGGCCGGAGGACGATCAGCTCATCCGCGAGGCGATCATGCGAGAACTGGACCGCGGGGGCCAGGTCTACGTGGTCCACAACCGGGTGCAGACGATCGAGCGGGCCGCGCGGCGGATCCGCGCGCTGGTACCGGAAGCCAGCGTGGCCGTCGCGCATGGCCAGATGCCCGAAGAGAAACTGGAAGAGGTCATGATGGATTTCCTGGGCGGGCGCTTCAACGTGCTGGTGTGCACGACCATCGTGGAGATCGGCCTGGATATCCCCCAGGTCAACACCATCCTCGTCGAAGACGCGCACATGATGGGACTGTCGCAGCTCTATCAACTCCGCGGCCGCGTCGGTCGCTCGGACCGGCAGGCGTACTGCTACCTCCTCTATCCGCGCGGCGCCAACCTGTCGGAGGAAGCACGGCAGCGCCTCCTGGCCATGCAGGAGTTCGTCGAGCTCGGCAGCGGCTTCAAGCTGGCGATGCGCGACCTCGAGATCCGCGGCGCCGGCAACCTGCTCGGTCCCGAGCAGCACGGGCATCTCGCGGCGGTGGGATTCGAACTGTACAGCCGGCTGCTCGATGAGGCAATTCGCGAGCTACGCGGCGAGATGGTGGAAGAGGTGCCCGATGCGGCGATCGACCTCGGGATCGACGCCTACCTGCCCCAGGAGTTCATCGCCGATGAAGGCCAGCGCATGGCGGTGTACCGAAAACTTGCCGCCGCCCGGACCATCGAGGATGCCAGCGCCGTCGCCGAAGAGGTGACGGACCGTTACGGCGCCCTGCCCGAGCCCGCGGCGACCCTCATCGAGGTGGTCCGGCTGCGCGCGCTGGCGCGGCAGGCCGGCGTCGCGGCCATCACGCGCGAGCAGGGCCGGATCGTCATCAAACCTGCCGCGGGATGGACGCTCAGCCGCGAGGATGAAGCGCGACTCATCTCGCAGCTGCGCGGGCGATTGACGATCACGCCGACCGCCCTGCGGCTGCGCGTCGGCGGGACACGTTTCACGGAAGACGCCGGACTCGTCAGGCAAACGCTGCTCGCGCTCGCGCGCAGTGGACGCCGGCACCGCGAGACCGCAGCGGCGTCCACGTAAACGCTCACCCGTTGCACGGTGCGCCGATCCCGGGTACGATTTGAGCGGCGTTCGAATCTCGGAAGGAGTCTCTGATGACCAGCCGGGCCAAGACCATCATCTTCCTCGTGATCTTCATCGTCGTGGCCACCACCGCCGCCGTCGGGCTCACGCAGGGCCTGCGCCGCGGCACCGCCCTCGCGGCGACGGTCAACGGCGAAGCGATCTACGCATCGGAACTCGACCGTGAAGTCAACGCGATCGCGGGTCAGTACGGGATCAACCTGACGAGTCCTGACGGCGCCAAGCAGCGCGGAGAGATCACGCGGGTGGTCCTGGACCAGATGATCGAACAGCGGCTCATCAACCAGGAGGCCCGCCGCCACGATGCGCAGGCCGAGGACCCGCAGGTCGATGCGCAGCTTGCCGACATCAAACGGAACTTCCCCAGCGAACGCGAGTTTCAGATGGCGCTGGGCGAGCGCGGACTGACGCTCACCGAACTCCGCAACCGGCTCCGCACCACGCTGACGATGCAGAACCTCATGGAGAAGGTCACGAACGTCACGGTCACCGATCGTGAGATCGAACAGTACTTCAAAGAGCACCGCAGCGAATACGACCGCGCCGAACAGGTCCGCGCCAGTCACATCCTGTTGGAGTCGGAAGCCGAGGCCCGGTTTGTGCTGGCCAGACTCCGGCGGGGCGAGAAGTTCGACGAACTGGCGCAGCAGTACTCAAAGGATCCTGGGAGCAAGAGTCAGGGTGGAGACCTCGGGTTCGTGAGCCGCGGACAGCTCGTCGGCGAGTTCGAGCGGGCGGCCTTCGCGCTCGGGACCGGCCAGACCTCCGGTATCGTCAAGACCCAATTCGGCTTCCACCTCATCAAAGTGACCGAGAAGCGGCCGCCGCAACCCGCCCGCGTCGAAGAAGTCGGCAACCAGATTCGCAACCAGCTGCTGTCCCGCAAGCGCGAGACGGCGTTCCAGGCGTGGCTGAAGCAACTGAAGGCGAAGGCGAAGATCGCACGGTTCGATCGGGCGACAAAGTAAACTCCGGTCGTAGGTCGTGGGTCCTGGGTCGTGGCAACTATAACCTCCCTGAGGTCGTGGCCTGTCTTTACCTACGACCCACGACCTATGACCTATGACCGCCGTTATACTCGTGCGGCTCGATAAGTTCCTTCAGCTCAGCAGGCTCGTCAAACGCCGGACGCTGGCACATGAGCTCTGCGATCGTGGGCGGGTGCGGGTAAACGGTCAGCCGGCGAAAGCCTCGGCCGCCGTCAAACAGGGCGACGTCATCACCATCGTTCACGGCGACCGGCGGCTCCTCGCGAAAGTGCTCCATGTTCCTGACCGGCCCAAGCCGTCGAAAGAGCTCGTCGAAATTCTCGCGCGCCTCAACATGGAAGAACTGCATGGCTAAGATTTCCTCCGTTCACGCTCGGGAGATCTTCGACTCGCGTGGCGATCCGACGGTCGAGGCGGACGTTCACCTGGATGATGGCGCCTGGGGACGGGCGGCGGCCCCGTCGGGCGCCTCGACGGGCGCGCACGAGGCGCTCGAACTCCGCGATGGGGATCGCCTGCGCTTTGCGGGCAAAAGTGTGTTGCGGGCGGTCGCCAACGTCAACGACCGCATCGCCTCGCGCCTCTTGGGCCGCGATGCCGCCGATCAGGCCAGCATCGACCGGTTGATGATCGATCTCGACGGCACTGAGAACAAGAGCCGACTCGGGGCAAACGCCATGCTGGCCACCTCCCTCGCCGTTGCCCGTGCCGCCGCCAGGTCCGCCGGCCAGCCACTGTTCGCATATCTCGGCGGTGATGATGCCCGCACGCTGCCCGTCCCCCTCATGAACGTCATCAACGGCGGCCTGCACGCCGACAATCCGCTCGACGTGCAGGAGTTCATGATCGTCCCGATCCGCCCAGGCCGGTTTGCGGACGCCCTTCGCATCGGCATCGAGACGTTTCACGCACTCAAGGCCCTTCTCCGAACACGCGACCTGAGCACTGCTGTCGGCGATGAGGGTGGATTTGCGCCGGCGCTGCGGACGACCGAAGAAGCGCTCGATACCCTCGTCCAGGCGATCTCGGCCACCGGGTACCGGGCCGGCGAAGAGATCGGGATTGCCCTCGACGTGGCTGCGTCCAATCTGCGCAAGGATGGCCGCCTTGAGTTCGCCGGCGAACATATCACGCGATCCGCCGACGAGATGATCGATTACCTGGCGACGCTGTGCTCCGCGTATCCGATTCTGTCCATCGAAGATCCGCTTGCCGAAGACGACTGGGACGGCTGGACCCGGCTGACTGCGCGGCTCGGCAGGACGGTGCAGCTCGTCGGCGATGATCTGTTCGTCACCAATGTGGAGCGTCTTCGCGAAGGCATCGCGCGTCGGTGCGCCAATGCAGTCCTCGTGAAGGTCAATCAGATCGGCACGTTGACCGAGACGCTCGATGCCGTCCGCACCGCCCGCCAGGCCGGATATGCGGTGATCATCTCGCACCGGTCGGGTGAAACGGAGGACACGACGATCGCCGATCTGGCCGTGGCCACCGCGGCCGGGCAGATCAAGACCGGCGCGCCCTCCCGAAGCGAGCGCGTCGCAAAGTACAACCAGCTCTTACGGATCGAAGAGGAGCTTGGCGATAGAGCGATTTTTCCGGGAGCGAGTGTGTTCAGGCACGCGGGAACTCGCTAGTCCGTTTCAGATGTCATTGCGAGCGAAGCGAAGCAATCTCATATCGTCAGGAGATTGCTTCGGCCCTTCAGGCCTCGCAATGACTCGGCGGCAGGAGACTCTCGCGCGTTCGCCAAATCCCTCGGGCGTAGTCGAAGCATTCGTCGCACTCTTCGTCGGAGCAGCATATGGGCCACTCAGGTGCCAGGACAGTCGCGTATTCGGGCCGGCAC
>JACPRY010000028.1 GCA_016193565.1 Armatimonadota bacterium | reverse complement strand
TCACCCGATCTCGCCATGGATCGAGCGTGGATGTCTGATTGAACGGCGGCGGGATGGGTCCCCATCCCGCCGCCCGACCGAGCGTTAATCCAAGAGAAGAAACCAAACGAATAGAGCGCGAGTGGGCTATTCCACTGGGATCTCCGCGTGGATCCTGCCCAGGTTGATTCCCTGGCGGGCGCGAACCACCCGGGCGATCACGTAGATCGCAAGCGCCAGCGCGTACAGAATGAGCATGTAGATCGCCGAATCCCTGTTGTTCACGCCGTAGGTGGCATCGGTGATCCATTTCCACAAGTTGAAGGCGAGGAAGAAAATCGTGACGACGCCCGCCACCGTGACCAGCGGCACGCCGGCGACCTTGTAGCGCGCCACCGGTGAGCCCTCGTAGAGCCTCGGCCTCCGCCACGGGAGGATCGTCGCCGCCACCACGCTGCCGAGATACGTGACGGCGATGACCAGCGTGGCATCCAGCGTGTAGGCGACAAATCCGGCTCTGTAAGCGTAGAGGTAGCTGACCACGATGGAGGGGACCACCATGAGCAGCAGCGCTCCGGTGGGCACGTGGCTGCGCGGCGAGACCTGCGCCGCCCACTCCGGCAGGACGCGGTCGAACGCCGCCGCAAAGATGACTCTGGTGGACGAGAGGAACACCGTCCCCGACCATCCCCAGAACCACAGGCTCATCAACGCGAGTAAGATCACTTGCAGGATGCGACTGTCAATCAACCAGCCTGCCAGCATCGCGGGGTAGGGCCACAAGGGCACGGCGACCTTGGGCGCCTTGTCCGGGGTGTAGATCGTGGCCCAGTAATTGGAGTTGGCCGCCTGGTAGAATTCCCACCCCATCGTCTTGGCCACTAGGAGGAAGAAGACCACGGAGAGGGCCACCGTGATCCACAGTCCCCAGAACATACCGTTGAAGGACCGCCGGTAATCGGATGCGCCGCGGACCTCACCGTACAAGGTGGCGCCCCAGTTGGGCCACAGCAGGTAAAAGACCACCATGGGAATGAGCAGGATGCTGGGACCCAACGGCATCGCCCCGAACGGAGGCGGGGTGAATCCATACTGGCGCGACGCCTCGATGGTCTGCGTGTAGGCATCTCCGGAGGCGCCGAAGAGACTCGCTGCCTCGCGATTGAACGCCTGCTGGAACTGCCCCCGGCTGCCGATCAGCAGCAACAGGAGGACGACGGCGAGGGCCACGATGCCGCCCCAGAAGCAGAACTTCTGGATCCTGGCATACCGTTCCATCCCAATCGCGATGTAGTACGCGACGAAGGCCACCACGACCAGGGAACTGACAAAGATGCCACTCGGCGTGCCAAACCACGTGGCTAGATCTACCCGTCCTACCGTGGCCAGGATGGGGCCGAAGACCTGAACGGAGAGGATGTTCCCGTAGATCGGCACCCAGTGCCAGAGGATGAACCACCACCCCGTCACCGCCAGAACGAACGCGATCCCGCCGCCCAGGATGCGGCTCTGCCAGACGTAATCGCCTCCGGCGCGGGGCATCGTGGCGATGAGTCCGGCGTAGACCACCACCAGGAACGTCACGAAGACGCCGGTGATGATCGCGGCAGGCAGCAGGTGCCCCTGAGGCACAAACGGCCCAAACGACATGATGTACATGCCTAAGGTGACGAAGTTCACCGAGAAGAATGCGTAGATGAATGCGTCGAAGGCGGACCACGAGCGCATCAGGCCCGTGGCTCTACGGACAAAATACCCTGCGGCTTCAGCCATCGCTCTTCCCTCCTGTCGATTCAGCCCGACACGAGCGCGTACGTGCGCACGCCCCGCCGGGCGTCGATCTCGATGACGGCTCCCTGCAGAATTCCCGTCTCATAAGAGCTACCAGGGTTGATGGCGAGCGTCCTGCCCAGCCGGGCTACGCCCCGGGCTTCGTGGATATGACCGTGCAGGGACAGTTGCGGCTGGTGGCGCATGATCGCGTCGCGCACGGCCGTCGATCCCACGGGGCGCAGGAGCTGGCCGCCGTGGAGCGGTCTCAACTCCTTGTCGAGCGCGGGAGCTTCGTCCAGCTTTGATCCATGAGGTGGACAGTGGAGATTGAAGATGGCACGTGCGGGATCATGCAACCCGCTGGTCATGCGCTCGATGCGAGTCGCGAGCTCGTCTTCACTGCACTCACGGTAGGTCTCCCAGGGCGTGGGGTTGGACCATCCTGTGGAGATCATCTCGACGCCATCGATCTCCACGGTGCGGCCCTCCGCAGGCTCGACGACTGTTGACTTCGCGATGACCTCCTCCGTCTCCGGTCGATCGTCGTTTCCTGGGCAGACGTAGCATGGAATGGGCTTGCGTGAGAACTTCTCCTCCGCCAGGGCCATCCAGTGCTCCAGTGTGGAACGCATGCGCTCCTGGAAGAGGCGATCCACCATGTCAGGATTGGCCCGGAGGGCCGCCATCTCGTCCCGGTTCATCCGGACAGGGTAATAGCCGTGTCCGGCGATGCGGCGCTCCATTCGCACCACCTCCTCATCCGTCTCCAGCACGTAGTGCTGCTCCTGGAGGACGACCTCGTACCGGTTTCCCTCCCGGACGATCGGGATGAGGGCCTTGCCCGTCATGTCTCCGCCCAGGATGAGGACATCGACGCCATAGAATTTCGGGGCATTCAGGAACTTTCTCCAGCACACTTCGGAGCCGTGAATATCGGTAGCGAAGAAGACTTTTGCCACGCCATCACTCAGGCAGGGAGGCATGCACATGAACCCGCGCGAGACCGGGAGGCCTCGAACCGGGACCCGAAGATCGGCTATGGAGTGACTTAGTTACGGGTCCCGTGTCCGAGGCCTCCCGGTCTCGCTATGGACTCGAGCGTGGATGTCTGAGTTGAGCGGCAGGATTTGGGATGCATCCTCTTCTCACTCAGGCCTTGATGCGGCGTTTCTCTCGGAAGCATTCTAATGGATGAATTCTCTGATCACACCAGCGGTCTCGTCAGGTACTTCGAGCGTTGGAAAGTGGCTCGCCGCTTCTAAACGGCGTACAGCGAACCAAGGATGGTCCCGAGCGAATGACTCTTGTGTCGAGAGGTACTCGGGCACACGGGGTTGTGCATACACGTGGAGCACAGCCACCGGTGGACTCAATTCGCTTAGCGCCTGGAGCGGATTGCCTTCGCGCGCATACATAGCGACAATCTCGCGTCCCGCTCGCGCCCAATCGTCAAAACCGTGACTTCCCATCTCATTTCGAATATGCGTATCCACCGAGGCAGGCGCCTCGCTCAACCACATGGTAAAGATTTGCTCAACCGTCTCGCGCCAACGGGCGTTATCCCGCAACGCCTGCATTGCACGCAGAAACGGCGCAGCAAGCGGGTCCCCACTGGTGAAGATGGGGTTCCAACTGGTGAAGACCATCTTTGGCACACGCTGGTCCAGCCGCCGACGCAACTCGATGGCCACCCATCCACCATGGGCTTGGGCAATGGGAATCACGGACTGCGCACCGCTGGCTTGAATCACGGCAAGGACATCCGCGAGCATCTCCGCATAGCCAAAGTCCCGGTCGGATGCTTGGGATTTGCCATGCCCCCGCCAGTCCATAACCAGCACACGATGTTGTGCACTTAAGCGCTCCGCCAAGGGCACGAACATTGTGTGATGCACACACCAACCGGGTAAACACAAAAGGACGGGCTCGCCCTTGCCTCTGTCATCGTAATAAATCCGTGTTCCCTCTGAATCAGCAAACGCCATAGGTTCGTTCTCGGTTCTCGCTGCTCTGGTTTAGCCTAATACTCTGTGATACCCGGGTGGCTTGGGGCGGGTGGAGGGCTGCTCCGCTCTAAGCCATCTCGCTTTGGATTGAGCGCGGACGTCTGACTGAACGGCGGCGGGATAGGGACCTTGGATAAGGGGACCAGTAACTAAGTCACTCCTTAGCCGATCTCCTGGTCCCCAGTCCAAGGTCCCCATCCCAGCCCCCAGTGATAATCTCTCACAGGATTTCGGACGCATCCTCTTCTCGATCAGGCCTTGATGCGGCTGTTCGCCGGGTCGAACCGCGGTTCGCGTTCCACACGCGCCGAGACCGATCGGCCGTCTATCTCGACGGCGAGTTCGGTCGAGACCTCCGCCAGCGCGACAGGCAGGTACGTGTACGCGATGCTCTCTCCGACGGTGTACCCGATCCCGCCGCTGGTGGTGCGAGAGACCACACGCCCATCGGCAAGCACCGGCTCGTTGCCCAGTGGATGGACGGTGCGATCGGTGAGGACGAGACAGCACAACTTCCGCTTCAGGCCCTGTTCCCGCTGACGCAGCAGGGCCTCCCGTCCCTGAAAATCTTTCCGATCCAGTTTGACGCAGAAGCCCTGTCCGGCTTCGTACGGAGTGTAGTCGGGCGTGACGTCTGCGCTCCAGTAGCGGTAGCCTTTCTCAAGTCTAAGCGAGTCGACCGCCCGATAGCCCACAGGGTGCAGCCCGAGGGGCCGTCCCGCTTCCCACAGCACGTCCCACACCTCGAGCCCGTCTGTGATGGGCATGTAGAGTTCCCATCCCAGTTCTCCCACATAGGTGACGCGCAGCGCGCGCACCGTGCTCCCGGCGACGTCTACCGTCCGGTAGGTCATGTAGGGGAACGCACCGTTGGAGAGATCATCGTCGCTGACCTCGTGCAGAATCTCCCGTGCCCGCGGCCCCCACAGGCCGATGCAGGCGAGTTCGTTCGTGACGTCCCGCGCCGTCACCGAACCATCCTCAGGCAAGTGAGTTCGGATCCAGGCGAAGTCGTGAACACCAAACGCGCTGCCGGTCACGATGAAGAACTGGTCCGGTGCCAGCCTCGTGATGGTGAGGTCGCATTCGACTCCGCCGCGCGCGTTGAGCATCTGGGTGTACGTGACTACTCCGGGTGGTTTGTCGAGATCGTTGTCGGTGAGCCACTGCAGCGCGCGAAGCGCCCCGGGTCCGTGCACTTCGAACTTACTGAACGAGGAAAAGTCGAAGATCCCCGCACTCTCTCGCGTCGCCGTGTGCTCCACGGCGATGGCCGGCGACCAGTTGTGCCGGATCCACCCCGCCGGGACCGGGCCGGGTGGGTCGCTGACTTCATTGGCTTTGAACCAGTTCGGTCGCTCCCATCCCGCTTTCTCCCCGAACACCGCACCCAGCGCCACCAGGCGATCGTATGGCGGACTGGTGCGCAGGGGGCGAACCGATTCGAACTCCTCCAGGGGCAGGTGCACCGTGTAGTTGCGTGCGTAGACTTCCACGGCCCGATTGGCGGCGTACGAGCGATCCGCGTAGTGCTGCCCAAACCGCCGGATATCTGCCCTCCATAGGTCCAGGCTAGGACGCCCGTCGATGATCCACTCCGCCATCGCCTTCCCCACGCCGCCGCCGGCGGCGATCCCCGGCGTGCCCCCGGCTGCGAAAAACCCGCGCACCTCCGCAGACTCGCCCATCAGAAAATCCCCGTCGGGCGTGAAGGTCTCGGGTCCGATCATCAACTTGCGGATGCCCACGTCGTTGAGCGCGGGGATGCGGATGGCCGCGTTGCGCGCCAGCGTCTCGAACCGG
Organism: Armatimonadota bacterium; assembly: GCA_016193565.1. Classification (GTDB taxonomy): domain Bacteria; phylum Sysuimicrobiota; class Sysuimicrobiia; order Sysuimicrobiales; family Kaftiobacteriaceae; genus JACPRY01. The sequence continues at coordinate 2,018 of JACPRY010000028.1, read as the reverse complement.
TCCCAGTTCGGCACCATCTTGACGGGATCGAGGTCCTGCGGGATGGGCTCCGGTCCGCAGGGCACGGGGTTCCCCTCGTATCCGCCCACCAGCAGGCCGCCGACTTCTTCACGGACGTACACGCGCAGGTCCGGATCACGAAAGATCGGCAGATTGCGCGACACGCCGAAGGGCACCGTCATCATGTAGTGATGCTCGATGGGAACGATCGGGACGGCGACTCCGATCATCCGGCCGACGTGCCAGGACCACACCCCCGATGCGCACACGACGACCGGCGTGCGGATCACGCCCCCCGAGGTCGTCACGGCGTGCACGCGGCCGTTGCGCACGTCGATGCCCGTGACCGCGGTCTGCGTATGGATCTCGCAGCCGCGGCTGCGCGCGCCGTGGGCGAGCGCGTAGGCGAGCCCGCTGGGATCGATGCGGCCGTCGGTGGGGATGTATGCCCCGCCCACGAGGTCGCGGTCGCCGATGATGGGGCACAGCTCGAGGGCCTCGCGGGGTGTGAGCAGTTCGACGTCCAGGCCGAACGCCTTCGCCTGGGCGACCATGCGGCGGATCTCTTCCATGCGCAGGGCGCTAGAGGCCAGACGCAGGCTGCCCACCTGCCGCCAGTCTGGATCGATCCCGGTTTCCGCCAGGAGGCGACCGTACAACTCAACGCTGTTCATGATCATCCGCGTCAGGTTGTAAGTGCCGCGGAGCTGGCCGATGAGTCCTGCGGCGCGATGGGTCGAGCCGCCGGTGAGGGTGCCCCGCTCCACCAGCACGATGTCGCGCCATCCCATCTGCGTCAGGTGGTAGGCGATGCTGCAGCCGGCCACGCCGCCGCCAATGATGACCGCCTGGGCTTCGTCACGCATGGTGGTCTTTCCTGATTCGCGCCAGGCTGGTCGTCATTCCTCCGGCTGAGTGCAGGTTACGATGAGGGCAGGAGCAAAAATATTCTGCACCGAGGAGGGACTAAATCGATGAGCGGTCACGACCTGTATGACTATCGCCTTGTGCACTCGATGCGTTACCAGAAATCCCCGCTGTTTTCGAGTTTCAGACGCTTGGGGGCTACGTCATTCCTCTGGTACAATCACCTGCTGCACGCGGTCGATTTCGAGGGGCAGACCAAAGACCAGGAATACTGGGCGATCCGGAACGGGGCGACCTTGTGGGACGTCGGGGTGGAACGGCCGGTGGAGATCGACGGACCCGACGGGTTCGCCCTCATGGATTTGCTCACGCCCCGCGATATGCGCAAGTGCGCGGTCGGGCAGTGCAAGTACGCCCTGATCTGCGACGAGCACGGCACCGTCGTCAACGACCCCGTGGTGCTGCGACTGGGCCAGAACCGCTTCTGGCTGTGTCCCTCCGACAGCGACGTCCACCTGTGGGCCAAAGGCGTGGCCGTCGGCATGGGCCTCCGCGCCACCGTACGGCTGACCGATGTCTACCCTGTCCAGGTCCAGGGGCCAAAGTCGACTGATGTGCTGCAGGCCATTGTGGGCGACCCGATTAAGAAGCTGCGCTACTACTGGTGGATGGAAGCCCAGCTCCCCGGCAAGATCCCGGTGATCATTACGCGCACCGGCTGGACGGGGGAAGTGGGCTATGAGGTGTTCCTCCTGGACAACACCCGCGCAGAGGAGATGGTCACGCTCATCATGCAGCGCGGCAAGCCGTTGGGCCTCATCCCGGCCGGCCCCAATCACGCCCGACGCGTCGAGGCGGCCATACTCAATAATCAGGCCGACATGGACCTGACGACCAACCTCTACGAACTGGGTCTGGAGTGGCAGATCGAGCCAAAGGAGCGGTTCATCGGGAAAGAAGCGCTCGAGCGCATCCGGCGGGAAGGCCTCACGCGCAAACTGGTGGGATTCGAGGTCGACACCGCGCCGGCCTCTCACGAATTTGAAGGACCCTGGTCGGTCTACAAAAACGGGACCGAGGTCGGCCGCGCGTCCGCGTTCGTCTTCTCCCCCACGCTGAAGAAGAACATCGGGCTGGCCATCGTCAAGATC
>JACPRY010000064.1 GCA_016193565.1 Armatimonadota bacterium | reverse complement strand
GATCAAAGCGCAGTAATCGAGCACCTGGAGCCGCCGATCGGATTCGAACCGATGACCCCCGCATTACAAGTGCGGCGCTCTACCACTGGGCTACGGCGGCCCTTGCCACACTAATATACTACAGGGTTTGGGGCTTAGGGCTTGGGGTCTAATAGACGCTCTTGCGCGCGATCCAGTAATCGAGCAGGTCTTCGTTCGCCTTCAGCCCGGCGTAGATCCAGACGAAAGGTGCGAGGAGTCCGCCACTCAAGAACACGATGCTCAACAGGATGGAGCCGTGCACCCACATCCCCACGAGGAAGTACCAGAAGGGACCAAGGATCAGAGCCAGCCAGTTGATATCCAGGCGGGGCGGCATCTGACGGTGATAGAGGGTCTCCAGCAGCTTCTCTTTCCGTTCAAACCCAACCGGGATATCGAGGAGCCGCTTGATCGCGCCCGTCAGTCCTCGCCACAGTCGCCGCACCGCTCACCCCGACCGCGTTACTCTTCCTCTTCCTCCTCGTCCTCCTCGGCCGCCCGCTGTCTGGCCGAGCGCTCCTCCGGCGCTAGTTTGCCGGTATGCAGGTCGAGGGTTTCCTCCTCGATCTGGAGGCAGAATGCACAAGTGCCCTTCATCAGCCCGTGCGGGCAGCGCTCGAGAAGCCGCTTGCGGACCCGGCGGGCCGCAGCCGTACTCCTGGTACGGGTTGCCGTGCGTGTAGCCGGTCGAGCCAATCCAGTCACCGCCTTATGAGAGTTCCCGTCCGGTAGGACGGATTTCTGGGTCCTGTTTGTTCCCGCGTCTTGTTTATTGTACCCATCTCGCGCAACAGCGCAACCCCTGATTATATTTAGCAGAGATTGACTTATTCCTTCGGGAGGGGATCCACCAGCAGGACCGATTCGCCCTCGACAACCATCTCCCCCCGCTGGTTCCTGCAAGCCGTCTTTAGCGTCAGGATGCGCTTGTCGCTCCGGTAGGACACAACCTCCGCTTCTGCCGTGATTGTATCCCCAAACTTGACAGGCTTCAGGAACTTCAAAGCCAGGTTGAGGAAGATGCCGCCCGGACCTGGAAGCCGCATCCCGAGCACGGCGGAGATGAGCCCCGCGGTCAGGATCCCGTGGGCGATCCGCTCGCCGAACCGGCTGTGCCGGGCAAACTCCGCGTCTACATGTAACGGGTTGAAGTCCCCGGTAATTCCGGCGAAGGCGTAGACGTCGGCCTCGGTAATGGTCTTTGTCCAGGTTGCCCGCTGACCGGCCCGAAACTCCACGGCCGACCCTCCTCCTCGACCTACCCCGTCTGCAAACTTTACAGGAAATTCACATCTACCCATGATAATGCCTGCAATAGACCCTGGTGCTATAATCGAGTCGTTCCCATGAAAGACCAGTACGGACGCGAGCTCACCGATCTGCGCATCTCCCTGACCGACCGCTGCAACCTGCGCTGTGTCTACTGCATGCCGGCGGAGGGCATCGACTTTCGTCCCCAGGAGGAACTCCTGCGGGACGACGAGCTGCTGCTGCTGGTGCGCGTGGCCGCCGAGCTCGGGGTCAGGAAGGTGCGACTGACCGGCGGCGAGCCCACGGTACGCCCGGGCGTCGTGGACCTGGTACATGGGATCCGCCAAATCCCAGGCATCGAAGAGATCGCGATGACAACCAACGGTCTCCTGCTCGAGTACCTCGCCCCGGCGCTCGCCGAAGCGGGATTAACCCGCGCCAACGTCAGCCTGGACACGATGGATCCGGACAAGTTCCACCGGATCACCCGCGGCGGCAAGGTGGAGAAGGTGCTCTCCGGGATCGCGGCCGCCGAAGCGGCAGGGCTGCGCCCCATCAAGCTGAACTCGGTCGTTGTCCGCGGGTTCAACGAAGACGACGTCGCCTCTCTGGCCGCGCTGACCCTCGACCGTCCCTGGGAAGTACGGTTTATCGAGATGATGCCATTCGGCAGCGTCGGCGACTTTGCCGAGGCGGGAGTGGTGAACTCCGAGGAGACCATCGAAAAGATCGAAGCCGCGCTGGGTCCGTTGACCCCGCTCAACCTTTCGGGAGAAGATCCGGCCCGCACCTACCGGCTGCCGGGCGCCGCGGGGACGCTGGGCTTCATCAGCCCGGTGAGCCAGCCGTTCTGCGCCAAGTGCGGCCGGCTGCGCCTGACAGCCGATGGGCGGCTGCGGCTGTGTCTGCTGCGCGATGATGAAGCGGACCTGCTGACGCCGCTGCGCCTGGGCGCCACCTACGAGGAGATCAAGGAGACGTTCCGCGCCGCCGCGTTCCGCCGGCCCTTCGGCCACGCCCTGGCCGAGAAGATGTTCCCGCAGGCCCGGGTGATGATCCAGATCGGCGGCTGAGGTACACCCACGCGGTTGTCGCCCGCCCGGGCGCCTGCTCGTCCGCACACTCAATCGCCTCTACTGAACCAGCGAGGGACGCAAGGAGCTCCGCAAACATCGGCGCCGGGTCTGCGGACCAAAACGCGATCACGCCGCCGGGCCTGAGTGCACTGAGAAAACGCTGCAGCGTGGATGGCTCGTAGATCCGCTGGTTCATGTCTCGCGCCAACCACCGTGGCCCGTTGTCGGTATCGAGCAGGAGCGCGTCGTAGGCATCGGATTGGAGCGGCACGTCAAAGAGATCGTTCTGGATCAGTGTCGTGCGTGGTTCGTCGAGCGGGTGACCGCAGAGCTCCGCAAAAAACGTCTGGTGCCACCGGACCACGACCGGCTCGAGTTCGACCACATCCACCCTGTGGACTCTCGGATCTTCCAGCGCTGCCTGTGCCGTATACCCGATCCCCAGACCGCCCACCAGCACGCGCAGCCCCTCCCCCGTGACACGTTGGAGCGCCAGCGCTGCCAGCTGCCTGTCTGATTCTCGGTTGTACGACGCCATTAGGAAGACGCCGTTGCAGATGATTTCGAACTGCCCGTCGCGCCGCTGGAGCTGCCACTCGCCCGTGGCTGTGGTGACCCGCTCGATGACCTCGCGCCCAGAAGGAACCAACACGTCCATGAACTTGCTCCTAGTACTCGCCACCGGCCGAGAGCTTCACCTTGAGCCGCGCAAACGCATCGAACGCGGGACCCTGCAAGCGCCTTTTGATGGCCAGCGCACACTCGTCCGCACTACTGATGGACGTATCGACCTGGAGGTCATACACGCCGTGAGCGTGGATAATATCGAATTGCCGCCTGGCCTGACCGAGGGTCCGATCCTTACGCGACCTTTCGCGCTGCTCAAGCACCTCTAGCGGACAATACACGCCCACGAAGAGCGCAGGCAGCTCGCCAAACAACCTCACGCAGTCCACGAGCCAGGACGGTTCAACCAGCACGTGCTCGGCGAGGACGTTGTTCCCTGCCCGGGAAAGCGCGTCGATCGCGTGATGCATCCCCGACACAAGCCGTTGACCAACCGGTCCGGCCTTATCGGCAAACCCGAGCACTTCATCCCAATGGGGGCGATTCAGATACCGCTTCGGAAGCATCCAGATAAACTTGTCGATCCCCGCCTCCAAATACGGTTCCTCGAGAATGTTTTGCAAAGCTCGGACGATACTACTCTTCCCCGAACTCGACGTCCCATTGAGAATGACGATTGTACCTGTCTTGTCTGGAGCCACAGAGCTCAATCATCCTCAGGGTCGACGATTTCCTCCTCGTCAGGAACAAAACGGGTCCCGCATCGAGGGCAGATCACTCGTTCATCCTCTTCTGGAGGCGTCAGCTGCATGAACACGAACTTGCAGGACGGACACAGAATTCTGAGCAACCCAAAGCACCTCGCTGCGACCAATCGGGAGGAGGCTGGGGAAGGGCCAAGCGAAGCCCTGCGGGCGCCTCCCCAAATGATAAATCAATGTGAAGGGGATGAGGACTAGTCCTCATCCCCTAAAACTCCGGTCAATTGCGCAGCGTGTTCTAGTCTTCTTCGCCCTCCAAATTCCTCTCGAGCTTTCGCTTCACCCGCTGCAACGCGTTGTCGATCGACTTGACGTGGCGGTTGAGTTCGTTTGCCATCTCCTGATAGGACTTGCCTTCCAGGTACGCCGTGAGCACTTTGCACTCAAGCTCGCTCAGGTTCTTGCGGATGCGCTCCCGCATCGTCGCGGACGCTTCCTGGTTGATCACGAGCTCTTCGGGGTCGGACACCTTGATGCTGCTGATGACGTCCAGCAGGGTGCGGTCCGAATCCTCGTCGTAGATCGGCTTGTTCAGCGAGATGTAAGAGTTGAGCGGAATGTGCTTCTGACGGGTGGCCGTCTTGATCGCGGTGATGATCTGCCGGGTGATGCACAGCTCCGCGAACGCCCGGAACGACGAGAGCTTGTCGGCGCGGAAGTCGCGGATCGCCTTGTAGAGACCGATCATCCCTTCCTGGATGATGTCTTCTCGATCGGCTCCAATGAGGAAGTACGCCTTGGCCTTGACGCGGACGAAGTTGCGGTACTTATTGATCAGGTACTCACTGGCGTGATCGTCACCGGATTTCGCTGCGGCAACGAGGTCTTCATCGAGCATATCCTGGTAGGACGGGGCGTCGCGACGCGCAAGAGCCACTCTGCAGCCTCCCGGGCCGAGATTCGATGATCATTATACGCCGGCCTGTGGAGGCGTCAACAGAATTTCGCGCGGTTATCTACGACGCGATGCCGCTCCGTGAACGATGAAGGCACCAAATCGCTTCGCCTTGAGTTCCTTGGCCAGCGCCTCGGCACCCTTCCTGTCGGAGAACTTACCAACCTGCACCAGATGAAGACCTGCCTTCAGGATCGTGTAGGCTTTGAAGCCGTGAGTGTTCAACTCTTTGACCAACGCGTCTGCGTTCTGCGGATACCGGAACGCACCCACCTGGACGCGATAGATGGTGGAAGACGGTGCCTTCGTGGATCCGGCAGAACCACCCGAAGAGCGGATCGGACTCGCAGATGGAGTGTGAGGGCTCAGTGCGGAGGGCGGCGCAAGAGTAACAGACTGCGGCTGGGGAGCGCCGGTCACCGGCGCCGGTGCGGGTGTGACCTGGGTCTGCTGCGTAGCCGCTGCTGTCCTACCGGGTCCTGGTGCTGACGTGGGGGTCAATCGTTCGGCAAAGTCCAAGAAGGCGAGGTATCCGGCGGCCGTGACGTATCCCATCACCGCGCCGGTTCCAAAGAGTCCCAGGAGCAGCAGCACAGTGATCATCTGCGAGAATCGGGAGTGTCTCTCTCTCGTGAGAGGGAGATCCTCGATCGACCTGCGGGTCTCGTATTTCAGCCTGTCGCCGATAAACGATTCCCGAATCCTCGCGGCTACATCGTCGGGCACGTCGAGCGTGATATGGAGCTTCTTGGTCATGTCCCCTCGCCTTAACTTGGAAATTCCCTCTGTCGGTCACCGTTAGACCGTCCGCGTTGAAGTTCTATCAATTTTGCGTTGCCGGACAATCTCAAACAAGAGCACACCGGCCGCCACGGCCACATTCAGGCTGGAAACCTTGCCCTGCATGGGTAGACGCACTTGGAGGTCGCAGTGTTCCTTCACCAGTCGCCCCAGCCCTCTCCCTTCCCCTCCCAGGACGACCGCCACCGGCATGGTCAGATCCACCGCGTAATGCGCCTGGGGCGCCTCCGGATCGGCTCCGACGATCCATAGTCCAGCAGCCTTCAACTCTTCCAAAGCGCGCACGACGTTGGTGACCTGGGCGACCGGCACATATTCGATCGCGCCCGCCGAGGCGCGGGCCACGGCTGGGGTGAGCCCCACCGCGCGATGCTTTGGAATGACGACGCCGTGAGCCCCCGCGCCCTCCGCGGTTCGCAGGATCGCGCCGAGATTCGCGGGATCTTCCACGCCGTCGAGAACCAGCACCAGCGCCCCTTCGTTGCGGTCGCGCGCCACGCTGAGAATATCGTCGACCGACACCAGCGGCTTCGCGGACGCGAAGGCCACGACACCCTGGTGATGGCCGCGCACGAGGTCATCGAGGCGCCGGTGATCGACGAACTGAACCGGAACGTTCTGCTGTTTGGCGAGATCGAGGATGGTGCCCAGCGCCCCCGACGGCCGGGCGCCGCGCTTGATGAGAATCTTCCGGATGGGCTGTGCGGCGCGGAGCGTCTCGAGCACAGCCTGGCGGCCGTAGATTGGTTCGTCAGGCATCGGCTCCGCCGGTCGGCGGGCGAAGCCCATCGGCGGCGGCGACGCGCCATCGGGGGCCGGTCGGGAGATCCTCGACGACGATTCCCGCCTCGGCCAGCCGGCCGCGAATCCTATCAGCGGTCGAGAAATCCTTTTTCGCCCGCGCCCGCTCGCGCCCGGCGAGAATGTACGATACTAGTTCATCCAAGTTCTGACCCGGGTGATCCGTGAAGAGGGGACCGGCCTCGCGGCGCAGCGCGGCCGCAAGGTCCCGGACCCGCTCAGCCACACGGGCGTCGACCGGTGCCTCGCCGAGCACCAGCCCGATCACCCCCGCGAGTTCCTTCAGCGTGGCCCGTGCCGTCGCGACGCCCGGCTGCAACTGCGCGGCGTCGGACTGGCCCTTCGCCACTTCGTCGGTTGCGCGGTTGGTCTCGGCGACGAGATTAAAGATGGCCGCAAGCGCGCCCGCCGTGTTCAGGTCGTCGTCCATCGCCGCCTCAAACGTCTCGCGCGCCCGCTGCGCGGCGCCGGCGAGGTGCTGCGACGCCGGCCCTCCGATCCCGCTCTTCGCACGCGCGATCACCGCATCCGCAGAGGCGACCGCCCCCCGCAGCCGGTCGACGGCACGAGCGGCATCCACGAAACGTTCCTCGTCAACCTCGATGGGTTTGCGGTAGTGCACCGACGCGAGCGTGTAGCGGATGACGTCGGCTGGGTAGCGGCGCATCGCGTCCATCACCGCAAAGTAGTTGTGCAGTGACTTGGACATCTTCTCGCCGCGCACCATGACCATGGCGTTGTGGATCCAGTAGCGGGCGAACGGCTCCCGGCCGGTGTACGCCTCCGACTGCGCAATCTCATTCTCGTGGTGCGGGAAGATCAGGTCGTCACCGCCGCCGTGAATGTCGAACCCCATCCCCAGGTATTTGAGGGACATCGCCGAGCATTCAATGTGCCAGCCGGGACGGCCGCGGCCCCACGGGCTCTCCCAGTTCGGCTCGCCCGGCTTCGCCCGTTTCCACAGGGCGAAGTCGGCGGGATGGCGCTTGAACTCTCCCGGCTCCACGCGTGCGCCGGCCTTGAGCTCCTCCAGCACGCGTCCCGACAGTTTGCCGTATGCGGAGAGTTTCGTGACGTCGAAGTAGACGTCGCCTTCGGCGTAGTAGGCATACCCGCGCTCGATGAGCGCCTTGATCATCTCAACCATTTCTGGAATGTGGCGGCTCGCGCGGGGCTCGATGTGCGGTTGCAGGATGTTCAGCGCCTGGAGCGCCTGCCGGTACTCGCCGATGTACCGTTCCGTGACAACGTCGGTCGGAACACCCTCGTTCTGCGCACGCTGGATGATGCGGTCGTCCACATCCGTCAAGTTCTGAACGTGCATGACCTGGAACCCCTTCCACTCGAGGTACCGGCGCAGCACATCGAACGCGATCGCCGCCCGCATGTGCCCCAGATGCGAGCTGTCGTACACCGTCGGGCCGCAGACGTAGAGCGCCGCTTTCCCCGAATCGCGGGGGACGAACTCCTCGATTTTCTTGGTCAGCGTATTATGGAGACGCAGGGGACCCATCACGACGACTCCCGCCAGGACATCTCAACGGCGTCGAGTTCGGCACCGAGTTCCCATTCGGAGCGCATGTGCAGCGTGCGGGGATCCGGCCGCCGGAAACGTCTGAGGTCGAAACATCCCCGGTCGGTGACGACACGAAAGTACGTTTCACCGTGCTCATAGCGGGTCTCGACGATCTTCTGGACCTTCGTGAACTCGCCATCCCTCCAGAATCCCGCGACTTTCGGATGGAGGGCCATCGGCCGGTCGACCTCGACGGTGATCCGATCACCGACGGCGGCCCGTTCGACGAAGAGCAGGAACGGAACTGCTGGCTCGCGGTCAAGCGACTGCTGGCGTCGTTTCCGATTCACCATTCACGATTCACCATTCACGCTTGTCAGAGTCGCGATTGCATGACAGACGATCCCCTCGCCTCGCCCGACAGCGCCCATCCCTTCCATCGTGGTCGCCTTGACATTGACGGCTGACGGATCGAGTTTCATTGCCTCCGCGAGCCGCCGCCGCATCGCGTCCATGTAGGGGGCGAGTTTCGGCGCTTCTGCCAGGACGACCGTGTCGACGTGCATAATCCGCCAGCCGGCCGCCTGTACCTTGGCCACAACCTCGCGCAGCAGGCCGACGCTGTCGGCGTCGTGGTACTTCGGCTCCTGAGGAAAATGCTCCCCGATATTCCCGAGCCCGGCCGCGCCAAGAATCGCATCCATCACCGCGTGGGTCAGCGCGTCGGCGTCTGAATGTCCGTCCAAGCCCAGCTGAAAGGGGATGTCCACGCCGCCGAGCACGAGCCGGCGGCCCATCACCAGACGGTGCGCGTCGATCCCGATCCCATGACGGATCTGCGGGAGTCCCGCGTCCCGCATGAGCGCCTCCGCGAGCGCCAGATCGTCGGGCACGGTGATCTTCAGGTTCGCCGGGCTGTCTTCAACCATCCGAACGGGATGCCCGAGCCGCTCCACGAGCGCAGCGTCGTCCGGGGCCTGAATCCCTGCACTCCGGGCCCGCTCGTGCGCGTCGCGCAGCAGATCTGCTCGGAACGCTTGCGGCGTGTGCGCGATCCACAGGCGGTTTCTGTCCACAGAACCGGAGGCCACGCCGCCGCTGACTTCCTTGACCGTCTCACGCATTGGGAGTCCGGCCGAGGCTGCCCCGGACTCGGCCGCCGCGCGGATGACCGCATCAAGAATCGCCGGCGACACCAGAGGACGCGCCCCATCGTGGACGAGGACGATCCCGGCGTTTTGAGCGTGCTGCAAGCCGGCGTAGACCGAGTCCTGACGTTCCGCGCCACCGGCGACCACCGCGGTGACTTTTGGAAATTCTCTGCTGGGGAACAGCGACCGCGCGGCGGGGACGTCCGGCCCACCCACGACCACCACGATGCCGGTGACCGCCTCGGCCCGCTCCACCGCTCGGACGGTATGCAGCACCATGGGCGCGCCCGCGAGGGAAATGAACCCCTTGCGGACGGAACTGCCCAAGCGCGTTCCGGTGCCGGCCGCGACGATGATAGCGGATGCGGAAGGACCTTGCGTCATCGGCGCTCTGAGGCGCCGCGTTCGGAGGCGGTCTGCTGGGTTTCCTTCGGCCGGCCGAAGATCATCCGGCCCGCCACTGTCTGGAGGACGCTGGTCACGACGATATCAGACGTTTCGCCGATATGTTTCTTTCCGCCCTCGACGACCACCATCGTCCCGTCCTCGAGGTAGCCGACGCCCTGCCCCGCCTCTTTGCCGTCCTTGACGACGTGCACGGAGAGTTCCTCGCCCGGCAGTACGATGGGCCGCAGCGACTGCGAGAGTTCGTTGATGTTGAGCACCCGCACTCCCTGAAGTTCTGCGACCTTGTTCAGATTGAAGTCGTTGGTCACGATCCAGCCGTGCAGGTGGCGGGCCATCGCGATGAGCCCGCCGTCGACGTCCGCGCCAGGTGCCTCCTGATCGTCCATGATCTGGACGGCCTGAAACTCCTTCTGCAGGCGGTGGAGGATATCAAGTCCCCGCCGGCCCCGGTTGCGGCGCAGCGTGTCGGATGAGTCGGCGATGCGCTGCAGTTCCGCGAGCACCGAGCGTGGTACGACGAGCGGACCCTCCAGGAAACCCGTCTTCACGACGTCCGCGACGCGGCCGTCGATGATCACGCTCGTGTCCAGGACCTTGGGGACGCCGTGGCCCTTCGCCTGACCGCTCCGGCCGCCTCGCTCGAGTTTGGGCAGGCTTCCGACAACCTCCTCACGCCGTTGCATGGCGAGGTGAAACCCGAGGTAGCCGCAGACCAGCGCCGCAGCCAGCGCCAGGTATGAGCCGATGCCGGGAATGCGGGACAACGGAAAGCCGATGAGGAATGCGAGGACGAGCCCGCCCGCAAGCCCGGCCGCGCCCAGCACGACGTCGCGGAGCGAGAAGTGCGACAGCCTGCCCAGCACCCATCCCATGGCGCGCTCGAACCAGCGCCAGAACCAGACCGCGAGCAGCGAGGCCAGCAGCGAGCCGAGCAGCATTCCACTGATGAGCAGCGGCACGAGGAACGGTCGCAGCCCGGGTGAAAGCTGGACGATCTCTCCGACGAGTTGGTTGCCGACCACGGCGCCCAGCACGGCGCCGGTAATCCTGATGATTCGAGTCATGAATGCGTCACATCTCTCCTCTTAATATACCGCAACCACGGTCACGATTTTCTTGACAGCATTTTTCATGCGTATCTATAATTGATCTCGAATCCCAGGGAGGTCTGATGAAGGACACCGACGAGATCCAGTTTCAGGAAACGGTTTCGCAATTCCTCATCCGCCATCGCAGTATCCTCGATGTCCAGAGCAAGCTCGTCGAAGCCGCGGCCCGCGTGAACCGCGCGGTCGCGAAGTCCGTTACGACCTGCGGCTGTATCAGCATCAACGCTGACCGCCAGCGGTTTCCCGCTGACGTCAGCCTGCGGGAAGTCCGGGATCTCCTGAACACCCACCTCTACGGCGAGATGTGCGAGAAGTGCCGCGAGGTCGCGGAATCGGAGATCGGTGCGACGCTCTTCTACCTGGCCGCGCTGTGCAGCCTGCTCAATCTGAACCTGCGGGACGTGCTGGAGAAGGAGTACAGCCGCGTCAACGCGCTCGGCGTCTTTCATCTGACCTAGGATCCCAAGGGAAAACGACGCTCCAGGGGACCGGCGAATGCCGGTCCTCTTCCTTTCCGGCCAACCAGGTGCCTGGCACCAAATCCCGGCCAACCAGGTGCCTGGCACCGAATTTGGGCAAAACTCGAGGGTTTTCGGCCCCGGACGCTGGGGTAGATCAGGAGAGCAGATGGGCAAGCGCGTCTGCGAGGTGTTCCACAGGGACGACTTCCATACCGGCTGCGCCTTCTTCGACGCCCGAGCGGGGAACGATGCAGCGATCGAACCCGAGCCGTGCGGCTTCTCCCACGCGCTTTCCGATTTGTGGCACCGTACGGATCTCGCCGGCCAGCCCGACCTCGCCGATGGCGACGGCGCTGCGGTCCACCGGCCGGTCACGCAGGCTGCTCGCGACCGCCGCGGCGATGCCGAGGTCGATGGCCGGCTCGTCCACCGCCACGCCGCCCGCGATGCTAACGTAGACATCCTGGCTCGCAAGGTGCAACCCCGCGCGCTTCTCCAGGACGGCGAGCAGGACGACCATCCGGTTGTAGTCCACGCCGGCTGCGGTGCGCCTGGGCATCCCAAAGACCGTCGGCGTCACCAAGGCCTGCACCTCGATCAATAGCGGGCGCGTGCCCTCGATCGCGCACACGACCGCCGAGCCCGGCGCATCGGGCGCCCGCTCTGACAGAAACGCGGCCGACGGATTCGGCACCTCGCGCAGCCCGTCCGCGCGCATCTCGAACACGCCGATCTCGTTGGTGGAGCCGAACCGGTTCTTCGTCGCGCGCAGAATCCG
>JACPRY010000063.1 GCA_016193565.1 Armatimonadota bacterium | reverse complement strand
GCCCCAGTGCTGTTCTGGTTCTTCGGCCGCGACGTGAACAAAATCCTCGCCATGCACTACGGGGGCGCGCTTGAGGTCGGCAGCGGAGCTGGGGCTCCAGCCACGCCGCGCGAGGAGACAACCCCGGGCCGTGAATGGCTACTGCCGGTCGACGGCGACGAAGGCCGCGCCATCCCCGAGCCCGAGTTCGATCGTCCGCTCGATCGCTAGCCCCGCATCGTAGGGAACAGAGGAAAGGGAGCTCCCGTAATCCCAGAGAAGGCACCAGTAGTAGGTTTCGATCCGCGAGGGATTCTCATGACGACGTGGCGACGATGCATCTTCGCATTGGCCCTGGCGTTCGCGATTGCGTTTACCACCGGCTGCCGCGTCGCGGCCGGTCCGCAGGTCACCCTCGAGTTCTGGACGATCTCCCTGCAGCCGTTCTTCACTGACTACATCAATGGCCTGATTGCCGCCTACGAGCGCGCCAATCCAGGGGTGAAGATCACCTGGGTGGACGTGCAGCTCCAGGCGATTGAACAGAAAATGCTCGCCGCGCTCGCCGGCAGAGTCGCACCCGACGTTGTGAATCTCAACGTGGAGTTCACGGTCCGCATCGCCGAGAGGAATGCGCTCGTGGACCTGGACGACGCCGTGCCCGGCACAGAGCGGGCGAAGTACTTCGAGGGCTTGTGGACATCCGCGCGCTTCAAGGGCCGCACCTTCGGCATCCCTTGGTACATCGCGCCGCCCGTGCTCATGTACAACACCGAACTCTTCAAGAAGGCCGGGTTGGACCCGATGAATCCGCCGGCCACCGAAGACGAGATGATCCAGGCGGCCAGGCAGATCAAGGACCGCGCCAAGGTCTACGGCTTCATGCCGCTGGTTGACGGCACGCGGCTGATGCACCGCTTCCTCGAGAACGGCCTGCCGGTCCTGAGCTCCGACGGCAAGCGCGCGGTCTTCAACTCTCCGGCCCATGCCGCCTACCTACAACGGTATATCGAGTTGTACAAGCGCGACTACTTCCCGGAGGACACGCTGCGGCGGGGTTTCACCGGTGCGGTGGAACGGTTCAGCGCCGGGCAGCTGGGGATGCTGGTGACGGGACCGCAGTTTCTCCTGCGGGTCAAAGCCAGCAACCCCGAGGTGTATGCGCAAACCTCCGTCGCTCCCTATCCGGCGGGGAAGGGGAAGGTCATCCACGCGGGACTGATGACGCTGACCGTGCCTCGGGCCAGCCGCCACCAGCAGGAAGCCATGAAGTTCGCGCTCTACGTGACCAACGACGAGAATCAGCTGGCGTTCAGTAGACTCGCCGTGACTCTTCCCTCGACGAAGCGGGCCGCGGCCGATCCGTTCTTCAAGCAGAGCGGAGCCGGGCCTGAGTCGAAAGCACGGGAGATCGCGGCTGATGAATTGGAGTCCAGCCGCGACCTGACGGTCGTCGTGTCCAATCAGAGTGAGCTCTACAAGATCTTCCGCGAGGCGGTGGAGGGCGCGTTCTTCGGGAAGATGTCCGCCCGACAGGCGCTGGACTGGGCGGTCCGCGAGTGGAACGCCCGGCTGTAGCGCGGTGCGAATACTAGCATTTCTGCTGGTGCTGGCCGCGGCTGCCACCGCCGCGGCCACGCCGGCCGTTCCCGACGCATTTCTCCCCGTGCCGCCACCCATCCAATTGCTGCCCGTTCCCAAGGAAGTCACGTGGGGGAAGGGCGTGTTCGAGATCACACCGTCAACGCGCATCGTTGTCGGCGACGGCGTCACTGAGGAAGACCTGTTCGCAGCCCGGGAGCTCAATGAGGAACTGCGCGCGCGGTTCGGAGCGACACTCCGCGTGGTCACAGCGGGTGAGCTGTCCACTCCCCGAGGTCACATCGTCGTCGGGGAGCCGTCCATCAATACGTTGACGGCGCGGCTGCTGCAATCCGCAGGGCTGACCGTTTCCCGAACGTCGCCTGGACCCGAAGGGTACGTGCTGCGCGTCCTCCCTGACGGAATGGTGGTTGCCGGTTCGGACCGCCGGGGCACATTCTACGGAGTGCAGACCCTGCATCAGTTGCTGCGGCCCGGAAAAGCGCTGGCCTCCGTTCCTGCCGTCACGATTCGCGACCGGCCGGATCACGCGATCCGCGCCGTCCACGTTGCTCGATGCGGCGCGACGGCATCACATCCAGGTGATCCCGCTGATCGCCACGCTCGGTCACAGTGAGTGGGTCTTTGCAGGCTTGCGGAGCGACGAACTGTGCCGGCAGATCGCGTACATCCCCAAACGCCTGCGCGAGGAAGGACGGACGCAAGTCACCTGCGACCGCAAAGCCGGCGTGTTTCCCCCTGTCTATGATCCTGAGCGGCCGGCAAACATCGAGGGAAAGGAGATCACGATCACCGACGCGCTCATCCGGCCCGTCCTGCGGGAGGCGGTGGACCTGTTTCGATCTCCGTCCCTTCACATCGGACACGACGAGGTGCGCGGGCCGTCGGGGGTGCGATATGACCTCGATCTGTACCTGCGCGATACCATGGCGCTGCATCAATTCCTGAAGGATCTAGCCGTGCGCACGATGCTGTGGGGCGACGTGCTGTACGAGCGCCGGGAGGAAGTGGCCTCCGAGCCGCTGTGGGCTCAACTGCCACGCGACCTCACGGTGGTGGCCTGGAAGTACGAAGATATCCGCGACTATCCGGAGCTCACGTACTTCCGGCAGGCCGGCTTCCCGGTACTGGGCGCGACCTGGTTTCGACCCTACAACAACTTTCAGTTCAGCCGCGCGGCGAAGGGCGCCGGCGCGGCGGGCATGGTCCGCACCACGTGGAACGGATTCTTTCAGAATCGCGCCGCGTTGACGCGCGCTTACCAGCAGTTCTACACCTACTTCAGCGCGGCCGCGTACTTCTGGACAAGCGCCAGCCCGCAGCCCGGCGCGCTGCCGTCCGAGCCTGCGCTGGCTCGCCGGTTTGCGGATGCCTGGGATCGTCCGGCGTATCGCGCGCGGCCGATCCCGGGTGCGCCCGTTGATCTGCGCCGCGCGGCGACGCAGCGGCACATCGATGACGACGGGATGGGCTGGCAGGGCAAGGGTCCCGAGTATGATCTGCGCGCGCTGCGGCCCGGGTGGGCGCGCCTCAACGGCATCCGGTTTGAAATCCTCGACCCGACGCAGAACGGTGGGAAGAGCGTCGTGATGCTCAAGGGAGAGCGCGATGTGGCCGAAGCGATGCCCGAACGCGCCACAGTGCCGGTCGCCCGGCGCGCCGGATGCGTGGCGATCCTGCACGCCACGCTGGACCGGGCGATCAATTTCGGCGACGTGGTCGGGCGATACCAATTCACCCTGTCCGGCGGCGCGGAGTTCAGTGTGAACCTGGCGTATGGCCGGAACATCAGTAGCTGGCTCGCGGATGCGGAGAGAGGAATCCCCTCGATTGAACAGGAAGTCGCGTGGACAGGGAAGACGCGCGCCGGCAACGACGTGAACCTCCAGATCCTGCGATGGAAGAACCCCGACCCCAGCCGGCGGGTGGAGTCGATCGAGTTCGTTTCGGCCGGCGGACGCTCCAGCCCGGTTATCTTCGCGATGACGACGCTGGAACGGTGTCCATGACGCGCGGAACCGTGGTGAGCCTGCACCTGCTGCGGGAGCACGGCGCGCAGCCGCAGTCCGTCTCGGAAGCGAAGGCGACGGTCGGTCGCGGGCTGGACGGAGATCTGCACGGGAAGACGCGGACGCCGGGCAGCCGCCGGCAGGTCATCATCACCGACCGCGGTGCGTTGAGTGCACTGGGTCTTCGTCCCGGGGATCTGCGCGAGCAGATCACGGTGGATTTTTCCGACCTCGAAGGGCTTCCCGCCGGAACGTTGCTGAAGATCGGGATGGTCACCTGTGAGCTCACCGGACCGTGCGAACCCTGCACCCACATCGGCGGCCTGATGGGCGTCACCGACCCGAAGGCTTTCCAGGATTCCCTCGCAGGCCACCGGGGACAGCTGGCGCGCATCGTTGCGGTGGATGGTGACAGAATGATCCGAGTGGGCGATCCAGTCATCCCGGCAGGTGTCGCCGAGCCCTCACTGCATGAGCAATCAGGGTAATCGCGCTCCGGCCGTACCGCGTTCCCCCGTTCCCGCGCTCCCGCGTTCCCGTCTCCTCAGTCGGAAGGCTCGCTCGACCGTCATTGCCTATCTTTTTCTCGCACCGGCGCTCGGCCTGCTGGCCGTCTTTACGTTCTATCCGGTGATCTTCGGCACGATCCTCAGCCTGTTCGAGTACGATGTCCTCAATCCCCCGAAGTACGTAGGCCTGCAGCAGTTCCAGCGTCTGTGGGGCGATCGCTATTTCTGGATTGCCATCACCAACTCGGCCAAGTACGTGCTCGTTGTCCCGGTGATCCAGCTCGGATCGATTCTGCTGGCCGTGCTGGTGAACCGTCAGCTGCGCGGGATCAAGGCGTTCCGCGCCGCGTACTACATCCCCGTCATCACCTCGTGGCCGGTTGTGGGCATCATGTGGAGCTGGATGTACGATCAGCAGGGCATCGTGAACTACGTCCTGCAGGCGCTGCAAACCATAGAGCGGCCGATCCCCTGGCTCAGCCATCCGACGATCACCCTGTACGCGGTCATGTTCGTCACGATGTGGAAAGGGCTGGGCTGGTACATGGTGATCTATCTGGCCGGCCTGCAGTCGATCCCCACGGAGTACGAAGAGGCGGCAATGATCGACGGTGCCTCCCGCGCCCGGGTGTTCTGGCGCGTCACCGTGCCGCTGCTGCGACCGTACATCCTGCTAGCCTCGCTCGTCTCGACGATGGCGGCGGTGAAGGTGTTTGAGGAAATCTTCGTGATGACGCGGGGCGGGCCATTCTTCTCCACCTACACGATGTTCATGTACATTTTTGACGAGGCATTCCAGGAGCTGAACATGGGCTATGCGTCGGCCCTAGCGGTTGTACTCGCCGCAGTGATCCTGGTTTTCTCTGTGGTGAACTTCCGCGTATTCAGACGCGGCGGGCTGGAGTGGTATTGATGCGCAAACCGTTCCTCTACCTCATCCTCTTCGCGATGGCGGTCTTCACGACGTTTCCCTTCCTGTGGACGCTCATCGTGTCGCTGAAGACCCGCGGGCCGATCTTCGCGATTCC
>JACPRY010000062.1 GCA_016193565.1 Armatimonadota bacterium | reverse complement strand
GTGACGTGCTGCCGCCTCTCAAATGCCGCCGGCGAGGGCGCCTTCGCTGCGACGGAGGCTTTGCCGACCGCAGTGGACGCCGCCTGCCCCTTCGCGGACGCCGTGGTCCCCGATTTTCGCAGAATTCTCGCGACGTACTTTCTGGACTTCGGCGGAACACCGTTGAAGCGGATCACATTCCTCGGACCGGAATGGTAGGCGGCCAGCGCCAGATCCCAGCGGCGGAACTGATCATACAGGATGCGCAGGTAGCGCATCCCGCCTTCGATGTTCTGCCTGGGGTCGCGATAGTTGACGCGCAGCCCCCGCGCCGTTCTGGGCATCAACTGCATGATGCCGCGGGCGCCCCGGTAGCTTCTGGCGTTCTGCCGCCAGCCGGATTCAATCTCGACGAGGTTGTGCGCGATGGACCGTGGGATCCCGTACTTTGCCGCGTACTTGTCAACAAGCGCGATCAGCTGCTGCTTGCTGAGCTTGGGAACTTTCGGTGGAGTGTGAGCAAAGGCCGATGGCTGGAGAGCAAAGATCAGTGCGAGCGCCAAGACAAGAGCACCCGCCGATCGCCTCGCCGGAAAGCGCATCTGCAGCTGCACTCCGAATTGGGAAGTTCGAACACCGAGGGTGTTCGTCCTCTTTGCATCTCGCCTATTCGATGGGCTCATGCTCTAGTCGTCTTCCTCGTCGTCCTCGTCCTCATCTTCATCTTCGTCATCATCAACCAGCCAGATACGCGTCCGCTCGTTCACCAGCTTCAAGACGCCGTCGACCAGCCGGAATTCTCGAACGATCTCTATTCGCAGCTGTCCATGCGCAACGAGGATTACCTCGACCCGCCGCACAACACGGTCCTGCTGCAGGGTATCTGTGACCGTGGTGACCGTATCTTTCGTCCTTGTGACCAACTTGCGGACGACGGCCTTATCGCGCGGCGATTCCTGCGCCTTGGCGATGACTCGAGACTCTTTGGACGATTCCTGAGCCAGGTCCCTCGCCGCCGCGATCGCCCGTGGGCTGAGCGGATCTACTGCCCGTCCATTCACCCGGACTTCAAAGTGGACATGGGAGCCCGTGCACCGTCCCGTGCATCCGACGAGAGCGATTGTCTGTCCAGCCTCGACGACATCGCCCGCACCCACCAGAAGAACCGAGGCATGGCCGTAGAGTGTTGACAGTCCTTCGCCGTGGTCCAGGATAATCGTGCGGCCGTAATCGTAATGCCAATCCGACAGGACCACCCTGCCCGCTCTTGCGGCGCCAATTGGCGTTCCTTGAGGCGCCGATAGGTCTACGCCAGAATGGAACCGTCCGCCCTGTCGTCCAAAACCCGCGGTAATGACTCCACGCACAGGCCACTGGAACCCGCCATAGAGTTGGGGCGCGCCATCTTTCTTCCCTTGGGATGGGGCCTGGTCAGGTGAGGCGAGCGTCCTCGTGTTCCTGAGGATACTCCGGACGTAGGCCTGCGACTTGGCAGGCACACAGTTGCAGCTTATGACCGCCCTCGGTCCTGCGTGATAGGCGGCCAGGGCCAGGTCCCACCTACCGAATCGGTCATATTGCAAACGCAGATAGCGCATCCCGCCTTCGATGTTCTGCTCCGGGTCGTTGATATCTACGCCGAGCGCCCGTGCCGTCGAAGGCAACAGCTGCATGACCCCGCGAGCCCCTGTCGGGTTCACCGCGCTCTGCCGCCCGCCGGATTCTACTCGAACCAGATTCCGAGCAACATCCAGCGGAACCCCGTACCGCGCGGCATACTTGTCGACAAGAGCCGGGATATCTGTAGATGCCGATGCCTGATAAGGAAGGAGTAGCAGAAGGCCCAAAAACAAAGCACCGGCCGACAGCCTCGCCGAGGACGCCATCTGAACCAGCGCTCCGCTTGAAAAGTTCGAACACCACAGAGGTGTTCGCCCGTATACTCAAGCAGGTGTAACACACCGCCCTTCAGGTGTCAACGTAGGTCCGATGTCAGTTTGATGGAGGACGGCGGTTTGCTGTGACATCTACTCCATGCCCAGAGGTTTCGACTTCTAGGCGGAAATAGAATTGTGCAGGGCCGGCAAGTCGTTGTGCGATAGATAGCCACTCAGCCCAAAGCGTCTGCGTGCCGGGCCTCCGTGGCATTGACTAACGGAGGGCGGCGTGACACTTCTTCAGCCTAGAAATCCAGGATTCTTAGCCGCAGTGCAGCGATTCTTGCGCCACCGCCGGCGGCGAACCCTACTCGTGACACTCGCGGTTCTGTCCGCGGTGGCGCTGGTCGCCTTCGGCGTGTCGGCAGGGATCGCTCTGCGTCGCGGCCTGCCTGACGTCTCGGCGGTCTTCAATCCTCCCGCCGAGACCACGCGGATCTATGCCCGCGACGGGCGGCTTGTCGCCAGCCTCTATCGCGAGAACCGGACCTCCCTGCCGCTGAGTGGAATCCCGTTGATCATGCAGCACGCGGTCATCGCCATTGAGGATGATCGCTTTTACCAGCACCACGGCGTAGATCTGCGTGGCACCGTCCGCGCAGTGTGGCGGAACCTGCTGGCCAGACAAATCGTCGAGGGTGGCAGCACGATCACGCAGCAACTGGCCCGCAACCTCTTCCTCACCCAGAAGCGCGAGATCAGCCGCAAGCTGGCGGAGATGATCCTGGCGCTGGAGGTCGAACGCCGGCTGACCAAACAGGAGATCCTGGAACGCTACCTCAACCAGGTGTACTTCGGACATGGCGCCCACGGGGTCGGGCTGGCGGCTCACGTCTACTTCGACAAACCCGCCACGGATCTCAACCTCGCCGAGAGCGCGCTGCTGGCCGGCGTGATCCGTGCCCCCTCGATCTACTCTCTGTACCAGAAT
>JACPRY010000051.1 GCA_016193565.1 Armatimonadota bacterium | reverse complement strand
TCCTGCCGCAGGTCGGTGACCGGGATGACCTCTGGGAGCTTCGACATGGTCTCACCTCCAACGGTACATCCAAACGTATCACCGAACGTCCCTTTTCACAAGGCCCAGTGGTTCCTGTCCGACTTCCGTGCGTCTAACGAGAATTAGGCAGACATGTCTAACGCAATCACCATTGACCCACTACCTAGCTCGCCCGCGTTTTGACCCGATATGGGCTGCCTGTTATCATTGAAAGACGATTTGTCGTTGGTCGCATGTCGTTGACGACCATCGACTAACGACGAACGACAAACGATAGTTGAGGGTGCCATGGCCAAGTGGGCCGTCGCGGTGAGCGGCGGAGTGGACAGCTCAGTGGCCGCAGCGCTGCTGGCGGATGAAGGCCATGAGGTCGTCGGTCTGACCATGAACCTCTGGCCCGATTGGCTTCCGGAGCCGGACGACAGCTTCAAAGCGTGCTGCGGTGTCTCCGCGATCCAGGACGCGCGGGCGGTGGCGCGCCAACTCGGCATCCGCCACTACGTCCTCAACATGCGAGACGAGTTCGAGCGAGCAGTGATCGGGTACTTCGTCGATGAGTACGCCTCCGGGCGCACGCCCAACCCCTGCATCGCCTGCAACCAGGCCATCAAGTTTTCTTTGCTGCTCCAGAAAGTGACCGCCCTCGGACTCGATGGTGTGGCGACGGGTCATTATGCCCGGCTGCGGTTCGACGACGCGAGCGCGCGGTACCGGCTGCTCCGGGGCGTCGATGCCCACAAGGATCAGTCCTACGTCCTGTACGGTCTCACGCAGGCGCAGCTGGCGCGGGTGAAGTTTCCGGTGGGGGAATACTCGAAAGAGCAGACGCGAGATCTCGCGCGCCGCTTCGGACTGCCCGTCGCCGATAAGCCCGACAGCCAGGAGATCTGCTTCGTGCCGCGGGGGTCGTATGCGGACGTCGTGGCCCGGTTCCGTTCAGAGGCGCTCACGCCCGGACCCGTCATCGATACCTCAGGCCGCGTTGTCGGGCAGCACCAGGGGATCGCGCGGTACACGATCGGACAGCGCCGGGGCCTGGGGCTGGCGACCGGCGAGCCGCAGTACGTGGTGGCGATCGATCGGGAGCGGAACGCGGTCATCGTGGGGGGCGAAGACGACCTGCTCTGCGTCGAACTCGTCGCGTCCAGGATGAACTGGATCGCGTTGCCGGCGCTGGATACGTCGTTGCTCGTGACCGCCCGGATCCGTCACGCGAGCCGCGATGTCGAGGCCGTCGTCAGGCCGGGTCAGCGTCCCGACGAAGCGATCGTGCACTTTGCACAGCCTCAGCGAGCCGCCTCACCGGGCCAGGCCGTGACCGTCTATGACGGCGCGGTCGTGCTCGGCGGCGGCATCATCACGTCCGTCCGAACTGCCGCTGCCCTGGCTCCCGCATAGCGGTGTCGGTGGAGTACCTGCCTGCTTATCTAGGGAATCCCTGTAGAGCGAAGATGGGATCGCTCCTGCGCTGGACCGTTGCGTGCGAGGTAACGCTGGCGCTGCTGCTGGCAGCGCCCCCGCTGCCAGCGCAGTCACCCGACGAGGTCGTCAAGGCCCTCCTCCAGGGAGTGTTCGTGCACCTCCGCGACGATACGCTCGTCGCTCCCGACGGCGCATCGCTGATCAGATCAGCCATCGGCGCAGTACAACAGGCACTCAGCGGCGCCGCGGGGTCCGAACTCCCGTCGCCTCCGGTGCTCACCGGCAGGGAGGAGGACGATCTCCAGGCGGTCGCGGCGTTCATCCAGGCGGCCGTGAGAGCATCGCCGGGACGCGGTGAATTCGTCATCGCCTCAGCGCTCCGCGCCATGGTACGCGGCGTCAGCGATCCGCTCGGCGCCATCTTCACGCCCGTAGAACTAGCCCGCTACATGGCCGATCTACGCGGCGAGCACGGGACGATCGGCGTGCAGGTCGATGTCATCGGAACTGCGATCATCGTCGTCGAGGTGACCGACGGAAGCCCGGCGGCGCGGGTTGGTATCAGGACGGGCGATCAGATTCTCGACGTGGACGCATTTCCGGTGAGCGGGAGGTCGCCAGACTACACGCTCGATCTGCTGCGCGGACGCCCGGGGTCGGCCGTCTTGCTCGGGCTGCGCAGGACGTCTGGTCAGGAGGTGCGCCTGTCGCTCACTCGGGAGCAGGTGCGGGAAATTCCCGTTCGCGCCCGCATCCTCGAACCGCGCGTCGGATATCTGCGGTTGCTCGAGTTCACCGAGCGGGCGCACGAGGATGTCCTGCGGTGGCTGGTCCGGCTCACCGGGCAGGGCACGCAGGCCCTGGTCCTCGACCTGCGGGGAAACGGAGGTGGTCTGGTCGACGAAGCGGTCAACATCGCCTCTATCTTTCTCGAGCGGGGGATCGTGGCATCGGAAGAGGCGCGGCGAGGTCAGGTGACCCTCATCGTGCGCCCCGTGTCGCAGCGCTTTGCGGGCCCGGTGGTTGTGCTCGTCAACGGAGGGACGGCGAGCGCGTCGGAGATCGTGGCCGGGGCGCTGCAGGACGCCGGGGGGACGTTGGTGGGGGCCAAGACGTTCGGCAAGGGGACCGTGCAGACCATCTTCTTCCTCCAGGAAGGGTGGGGTCTGCGCATCACAACCGCGCGATACAAGACGCGGGCCGGGCGAGCGATCGAAGGCGTCGGGTTGACGCCCGACGTCGCGGTCACCACCTCCCCGGATCAGGTGCAGGGTCCCAGCGATACGCAGTTCGAGATCGCGCGGCTGCTGGCGCGGCGGCGACTGGAATCGACCGGACAGCCCGCGACCGGGCGTCCGTGAGACCGGCATGAGCACGCTCCGCGACGATGCAATTGAGGTGGTCCGCCGGTTGCGCGGTGCGGGCTTCGTTGCGTACTGGGTCGGCGGTTGCGTGCGCGATCTCGAGATGGGACGCGAACCGCACGACTACGACGTCGTGACCGACGCGCGACCCGAACAGACCACACCGCTGTTCGACCACGCGGTCCGCGTTGGCGCGGAGTTCGGCGTCGTGGTCGTGTCCGAGCGAGGCCATCAGTACGACGTCGCGACCTTCCGTACCGAGGGCCCATACCTCGACGGCCGCCGTCCTTCGTCTGTGAAGTTTGCGACCGCAAAGGAGGACGTTCGGCGGCGCGACTTTACGATCAACGGGCTCTTGCACGATCCGCTCACGGGAGAAACCATCGACTACGTCCAGGGGCGCCGGGATATTGAACGTCGCACCATCCGCACGATCGGCGATCCCGAGCAGCGCTTTGCGGAAGATGACCTGCGGATGCTGCGGGCCGTGCGGCTCGCGGCCGAACTTGAGTTCACGATCGAGCCCGCAACCTTTGAGGCGATCAAGGTTCTCGCGCCATCAGTGATGCGCGTCAGCGCAGAACGGATCCGGGATGAGCTCCTTCGGCTGCTCACTGCGCCGGGTCGAGGCAGGGGGGTCCGTCTCCTCGATGAGAGCGGGCTGCTGGACGTCGTGCTTCCGGAGGTTGCGGCGACCCGAGGGGTCGAGCAGCCGCCAGAGTTCCATCCTGAAGGCGACGTCTTCACGCATACCATCCTGGCCCTTGAGCAGCTGCGGGATCCCTCGGCGGACCTTGCGCTGGCGACACTGCTGCATGACATCGGGAAGCCGCCGACGATGACCCGGACGGACCGGATCCGCTTCAACAACCACGACGACGTGGGTGCGCAGATGGCCGAGAGGATCTGCCGGAGACTGCGCTGCCCCTCCGAGCAGATCGAACGGGTCGTCCTGCTTGTGAAGGACCATCTCCGCGTCAAGGATCTGCCGAAGATGCGGCAGGCGAAAGCGGCCCGGTTTCTGCTCAGGGAGGATGCTGCAGACCATTTGGAATTGCACCGGGCGGACTGCCTGTCCAGCCACCGCGACCTAAGCGTCTACGAGTGGGCGGTGAACGCCACGCGGGAACTGCTGATCGCCCGTCCTTCTCACCCGCGCCTGATTACCGGCGATGACCTCATCGCCCTGGGCCTGCAGCCCGGTCCGAAGTTTAAGGAAATTATCGAATTTGTTGAGGACGCGCAGCTCGAGGGGCGGGTCAGCTCGCGGGATGAAGCCCTCGCACTCGTCAGACAAACGTTCCCGCTGACTCCTCACCCCTGACCCTCGTGGAGGAGCATGATTCGATGGACGGGAACTAGGGGACGAGGTGATCTGAGTGACCGAACTCCGCGTCGTGTATCTCTTCTTAGCTCTCCTCGCGCTCTTCATCATCATCGGCGCGCTCATCCCGAAGTATCTGCCGAACCTGGTGCGATATGTGGACGACACAGTGCTCAAGGAGAGCAGGGGCTCGAAGAACCATCACTAGAGAGCGGATCTCGTCACTCATGCTGAGGCCCAGGGACGAATCCCCTGGGCCTCTTTCGTCGC
>JACPRY010000169.1 GCA_016193565.1 Armatimonadota bacterium | reverse complement strand
CCGCCAGGAGACGAACAGCCCTGTGCCGATGCCCACCGCGGCAATGAGGACCGCCAGCAGTACGCCGGACCGGGGGAGCCGACGCAAGGAGCGGTGTCTTGCCATTTGGAGAGCCCGGCCGGGTCCTGCCTATGCGGCGGGGCGGACGACCGAACTCCTCATCTTCATCTTGAGTATCGCGATTGCCTTTGCCAGTTGCTCGGCGCGCATCTGGTTCAGGCGGCGCTCCATCTCCTCTTCCGATTGCCCTTTCAGGCGCTGGCGGAGGACCTCTTCTCTTACCCCGACGACCTCGTTGGGTGTCAGCGGTCCGATCTGATTAAGGTCGCGGCCGTTCGGCGTGAGGTATTTCGCAGTGGTGATCGCGGCACCCGAGCCAAGCGGCAGGTTGATGACGCTCTGAATCTTGCCCTTGCCGAACGTCTTCGTGCCGACCAGCGTCGCCAAACCGTGATCCTGCAGCGCGCCGGCCACGATCTCCGAAGCGCTGGCGCTGTACTCGTTGACGAGCACGACGACCGGGATGGTGATCTTTGGCCTGCGGGTGGCTCGATCCGTCTCACGTTTGCCGTTGCGGTCTACGGTGTGCACGAGTGGCTTGCCGGCGGGGATGAATCGGTCGGCGATTCCCAGCGATATGTCCAGCAATCCGCCGCCGTTGTTCCGGAGGTCGAAGATCAGCGCGCGCATCCCGGCGCGCTGGGCATCGGCGATCAGGCGGTCGAATGCCTTGACGCTGTTGTCATTGAACGTGATGAGCTTCACATAGCCTATCCGGGCTTGCCGCAGTTTATCTCGGACCCCCGCGTCCAGGGACTCTGGACCCTCCGCGGCGATGATCTCGATGCGGTCGCGCACGATGCTTACTTCAAAGCTTCGCGACGCACGTTGGATCATGAGTCGCACCGTCGTGCCTTTTGGACCGCGAATGCGGGTCACCGCTTCCTGCAGGGCCATCCCTTCCGTCGAGGCTCCGTCGACGTGCGTGATCCGATCGCCCGCCCGCAGTCCCGCGCGCGCGGCGGGTGTGCGGGGGATCGGCTGGACGACGATCAGATGCTCATCCCTGAGATCGATGAAAATCCCGATCCCAAAGAAGAATCCCTGCGCGTCCTGCCTGAACTCCTGATAGGCGCGCGGATCCATGAATCGTGAGTACGGGTCGCCGAGCGACTCCAGCATGCCCTTTGCCGCGCCGAAGAACAGCCGATCGGTCTCAGGCCGGGGCGAGCACCGCTGCCCGATGCTGTCGACGAGGGACGCGACGCGATCACGGCTGCCGCCGGCCGGCGCGTTCTGGTCGTTCACGGCCCGCGCGCAGCTTTGGCCGGCGGCGTCCAGCAGTCCCTTGATCGCGCCCTCATACAGGGTCTCGTTGCTGACCGCGCGTTCGATGTAGATCGACTGCACGTTGCGGGCAACGGCATCGAGCAGCTCCATCCCTTGCACGCGCGTCACGGCCCCCACGGTCCCACGCGGGGATACGCTCTGCCAGACGATCACCGCTCCGGCCAGTGCCGCAACGAGCAGGAGAGTGCCCAACGTGCGATTGGCGATGCGGAATCGGTTCACTCGGTCACCACACCTGGGAAGAATCGGTACGCTGATATTCTACCCGTTTCAACGAAGGAACGTCGAGGACGGATCGGGGCAGACACTACCGCCGGGCGGGATCGATCGGACGGCCGTTGATGCGAATCTCGAAGTGCACGTGCGGACCGGTGCTGTAGCCGGTGCTGCCGACGAGGCCGATCACCTGCCCGCGTCGCACGGCCGCGTCCGGACTGATCAGGATTCTCGACAAGTGTGCGTACAGGGTCGAGACGCCCTCTCCATGATCAAGGATCACGATCTTGCCGTATCCACCGAACCATCCCATATACATCACGTGTCCGTCGGCGGCCGCCGCCACCGGCGAGCCGTAAGGCGCCGCGATATCCTGACCGGTGTGCATCCGGCGGATGCCGAAGATGGGATGACGCCGTATCCCGAACGGCGAGGTGAACGTGCCGCGGGCCGGCCACAAGAACCGGCCGAGCGCGCGCGCATACCCGACGCGATTCCCCGACCCCGCCTGGGACCGGCGGATGAGCGCCTCGAGCTCGTGAGAGTTCTCCTCCAATTCGTTCACCATCCGCTCGTAGGCGGTCCGTTCTTCTTGCAGCCGCGTCAGGAGCGAGCGTTTCTGTCGTTCTCTGACGACAACGTCCCGCCGGCGGGCTTCCGTCTGCGCGGCCAGCGTCTTCAGCAGTGCCTGGTCGGCCAGCGACTGCGCGCGCAGATCGCGGTAGCGGGCGGCCTCCTCACCGTACGCGGCGATCAGGCGAGTATCGGCGCGCACGATCGTGGAAATGAACTGCCAGCGGCTTGTGAGTTCGCCGATATCGCTGGCTCCGAGGAGCACGTCCACGTAGCCGGTCCGCCCGTATTTGTAGACATCCCGCAGCCGGCCCCCCAGAGTAGCGCGCTGTCGTTCCAGCGCGCGTTCACTGACGGCGAGCTTCGTGGCCGCGGCCTGCGCCCGGATCTGGGTGCGGGCCAGCTCGGTGGAGAGTTCCTCAAGCCGACGCTCCGCCTCATCGCGCGTGCGGTCGATCCCCTCGAGTTCGCCGAGGATGCGACGTTCCTGGCGCTTCACCTGGCGCAGCCGCAGGCGCTGGCGCGTGAGCTCGCTCAGGACCTGCCGCAATTGTTGGCGTTTCTGGACCACCGTGGCGGTCGGCGAGCCCGCCGACGTGCTCGGAGCAGCGGCGGCGGTGGCCGGGAGCGCGATAATCAGAGCGGCCAGGAGGATGCGTACCGGTCTCATGTGGTGAGGAAGCGCCGGACGGCCACGAAGCTGCCGGCGGCCCCGACGGCAATGCCGCACACGGCCACCGCGGCCATCAGGGGCAGTGCGATCCCGGCGGCCGGCAGGATTGGGAGAAATGGCAACGCGCCCTGGAGCCGCGCCGCGGCCACGGCGTAGACGGCCAGGAGCACGCTCCCGGCTGCCGCGGCCGCGAGGAGACCCTGCAGCACCCCTTCAATCAGGAAGGGCCATCGAATGAACCACCGTGTCGCGCCGACCAGTTCCATGATCTCGATCTCCCGCCAGCGGGCGATCACGGTGAGACGCAGCGTGTTCGTGACCACGATGACCGCGACCACTGCGAGCGCCACCGTGAGGAGGAGCGCCATGATCCGCATCGCTCGGGTGAGCGCGACGAGACGATCCACGACCTCCGCACCGTACGCGACCTCATGGATCCCCGGAACGGTCTGGATCGCCGCGGCGACGTCCGCGGTCTGCGCGGCGTCCCCGACACGGATCTCAAACGAGTCAGGAAGCGGGTTGTGCTTGGTGAGATCGGCGAACGCGGGTGATTCTCCCAGGCTGCGCTGGAGCCGGGCGAGGGCCTCTCCCCGGCCGACGAAGCGCACCGCACCAACGCCGGGCTCCGCCGCGATCGCCGTTTCGATCCGGGTGAGGTCGGACGGGCGTGTGCCGTCGCGAACGAACGCCACAATCTCCACCTGCGCATTCAGTGTGGTGGCGAGATGGCTGAGGTTGAGGCTCCCGGCCACCGCCATGCCGACGGTCAGCAGCGCCACCGTCACGGTGGTCACCGCGGCTGCGGTCATCAGCCCGTTGCGCCGGAAACTCATGCTCGCCTCGCGCAGAAACTGAGCAAAGGCTTCTCGCTGCACCCCGACACGCCGCACCACCGGCGAGCCCTCAGACCGTGACCGCATACAGCCCTCGAGGTTCGTCCCGCGTCACGCGACCGTCCGCGAGCCGGACCACGCGCCGGCGGAGCATGTCCACGATGGTCTTGTTGTGCGTCGTGACGATGACCGTCGTGCGGCGCACAGTGATGCGCGACAGCAGTTGAATGATCTCCCACGATGAATCGGGATCGAGGTTTCCGGTCGGTTCGTCCGCCAGCAGCAGTGGCGGATTGTTTACCAGCGCTCGGGCGATGCTGACCCGCTGCTGCTCGCCGCCGCTGAGTTCCGCCGGCATCGCATTCGCCCGCTGCATCAGGCCCACGCGCTCCAGCGCCTGCAGCGCCCGCGGCCGGATCTCGGTCGACGGCGTGCCGATGACCCTGAGCGCAAATGCCACGTTCTCTAGGGCGGTGCGCTGGGGCAGCAGTTTGAAATCCTGGAAGACGACGCCGAGGGTTCGGCGGAGGCCCGCCACGGCGCCGGCCCGGAGGCGGCCCACATCGCGCCCGTACACCAGCACCCTGCCGTGCGTGGGGAGTTCGGCTCGGTACAGGAGTTTCAGCAGCGTGGACTTGCCGCTGCCGGTGGGGCCGACGATAAAGACAAATTCCCCCCGGTCAACCCGGAGGGAAACATCCGTGAGCGCGGCGACCCCGCTCGTATGGATTTTGCTGACGTGATCCAGTTGGACCATACGCTGCTGCGACGAAAGGTGCGACCGCTGCTACGACGTTGTTCTGACAGCCCGAGGAATGTTCGCTAAGGCAGGTGATTTTCCTCCGTTCCCCGTTCCCCGTTCCCGTCAGTCGATCGCCAGGCGCCAGCCGGTCAGCCTCGTAAGGGCCTCGGGATCGGTCATGTTCAGGCGAATGGGCGTAACCGAGATGTAGCCCTGGGCCAGGGCCCAACTGTCCGTCCCTTCGACATCCTGCTGCGGAGCAGGTTCGCCGGTCAACCAGTAGTATGCTCGACCGCGTGGGTCGGTGCGCTTGTCGAGCCGACTGACATAGCGCTTCTCCCCCTGGCGGGTGAGTTTCACTCCTTTGATCTGCTCTTTGGGCAGGTTGGGGACGTTGACGTTCAGCAGGGTGTCCTCTGGCAGGCCGCGCTCGGCAACCTGCCGCACCAGGCGCAACGCGAATGCCGCCGCGACGTCGAAGATAGTGTCCCGGAATGCGCCGACCGAGACGGCGATGCTCGCGATCCGGAAGATGGCCCCTTCCATCGCACCAGAAACGGTGCCCGAGTACGTCAGGTCGCGTCCAAGGTTGGGGCCGACGTTGATACCGGAGATCACCACGTCGGGCCGGCCGGGGAGGAGTTCCAGCACGCCGAGGGCGACGCAGTCCGCGGGCGTGCCGTTGGTCGCCCATCCCTTGATCCGGCTCCCCGGCAGCGTGGCAGGCACCGCCCTGAGAGGTTTGTGCAGCGTGATCGCGTGCCCGGTCGCGCTCCGCTCATGTTCGGGCGCGACCACGTAGGTCTCTGTCTCCGGTTCAAGAGTCCGGACCAACGCGTGTAGGCCGGCAGAATTGATGCCGTCGTCGTTGGTAACGAGGACTCGCATCACGATCTAGATTCGACCGAGTCGTCGATCCATTGCAGATAGTCAGGATTCCCGCCGAGGATGGGGAGGGCGATGACCTCGGGTACGGTGTAACTGTGCAGAGCGCGGACGCGCGTGACTAATCGCTCGACGAGATCCTGACGGGTCTTCAGGACCAGCAATGCCTCGCTCGCTTCCTCGATCTTCCCTTTCCACCAGTAGGCGGATGAGATCGACGGAATCAGGTTGGCGCAGGCGGCCAAGCGCTCTTCGACTAACGCGCGCCCAATTCGCTCTGCCTCATCGGCCGACGGCCCCGTGACAAGAACTACAACGTGGTTCATAGTTCTGCAGACACAAGACGGTCGTAGGTCATGGGTCGTAGGTCGTAGGAAAACCCCTAGACTCCCAATCCAGGCCTACGACCTATAACCGACGACCTACGACCTAATCCTGTTCTCTCCACCAGTCGGGCGAGACGTCCTTGCCGCGGGCGAACTTGCGTACCATCGGCTTCCCGCCCGCCCGCTCCTTCGCCACCCGGGCGCGGAGCTCTTCGTACTCGCGGAGTTCGGTCAGGACCTTGAGCGTGTTCCAGGCCGCCTCTTCCACCTGTTCCCCATCGTGCAGGATCAGCTGCAGGAGTGGCTCCACGACCTGGCGCTTGCCGAGCTTGCCCATGATCCGAATCGCAAGGCGTTTGACATCCGCGTCCTCGTCCGCCAGCGCAGCGGTGAGATCGTCGATCGCGCGATCGCCCAGCAGCGCGAAGCTCGCCCGCAGCGCGAACCGCCGCACCTTCGAGCTGGGACTCTCCAGCGCTTCTTTGAGCTGAGCGGTCACCTCGTCGCGCGGCCGCGCGATCAGTGCATCCACGACCTCGCGCGGGAGCGTGATCTCGCGGTCGGCCGCGTGGCCGGCGGGCTCGACGACCCGCCGCTCCTCCAACCTGGCGATCGTCGTCACGACGGCTTCCTGCATGCGCGCATCGTCCAGGAACAGATCCACGAGCGGCGCGACGACGCGCTTGTCACCGATGCGACCGAGCACCGAGATCGCCGTCACGCGGACGTATTGGTTTTCGTCCTTGAGCACATCCAGCAGCGGATCGATCGCCTTGGTCCCCATATCGACGAGGATGCGCATCACCTGGTTGCCGATGCGGCGCCGCAGGTTCCGGTCTTTGAAGGCTTCCAGGAGCGGCCCGACCGCGTCCGAGCCGATCCTGATCAGCGCGTCGGTCGCCGCGAGCTGCAAAGAGCGCTCGCGCCGCGCGAGCACGCGGATCAGCGGCTCAACCGCGCCCCGATCGCGCATGTCCCGCAGCCCGTTCACGGCCTGCAGGACGACCTGCTCGGATCGATCCTGCAGCGCCGTTCGCAACGCTTCCATCGCCGCTGGACCGCCGATCCGGCGCAGCGCCGTCACCGCGCTCTTGCGGACGTACTCGTCCGAATCCTGGAGCGCTTCCGCCAGGGCCTCGGCGGCGCGCTCGTCGCCCAGTTTTCCCAGCTGGTGTGCCGCATCGCTGCGCAGCGTCACGTCATTGCTGCGCAGCTGCCGCACCCACTGCTCGAGATCGGCGTCTTTGGTAGACTCAGGCATGCTCTAGCCTTCTCCGGCTTCCAAAGTAATCCTCTGCTTGAATGTTTGAGGGACAAGTGGCTATACTGGACGCAATACGCGCGCGCTGCGCGATGTTCAGGAGGTGACGGGCCGCCGGTGGCCGACACCAAAGCCAGGGGCGATGCGCCCCCCGCCCGGCCGGAGTTCGCTCACGAGAGCGAAGAGGAACTCGCCCGACTGCTCGACTTCTACGGAATCCGGTGGGAGTACGAGCCCCGGAGCTTTCCTCTGGAGTGGGACGAAACCGGACGGGTGCTCGAGAGCTTCAACCCAGACTTCTATCTTCCCGACGTTGACCTGTACATCGAGCTCACGACGCTCAAGCAGAGCCTGGTCACCCGGAAGAACCGCAAGATCCGCCGTCTCCGCGAGCTGTACCCTGATGTCCGCCTGGAAATCTTCTACGGCCGCGACTACCGCAATCTCGTGTTCAAATACGGACTGGCCAAGGGCTGGGATTCGCCCGCGCCGTACGTGATGACCCTCGCGCACGATATTGAGCGCGTCCTGTTCACCGAGGCCCAGCTTCAAGATCGGGTGCGCGAACTCGGGGAGCAGATCTCGCGCGACTATGCCGGCAAGAGCCCGCTGCTGGTCAGCGTGCTGAAGGGGTCGCTGTATTTCATGGGCGACCTGACTCGCGCCATCAGCATCCCCGTGGCGATGGACTTCATGGCCATCACCTCCTACGGAGGAGAGAAAGCCGCATCAGGCGCAGTGCGGATGATCAAAGACCTGGACGTGAAGATCACCGGCCGCCACGTGGTTCTCGTCGAAGACATCATCGACACTGGGCTGACGGCCAGTTACCTCGTGAAGAATCTGAGCGCCCGCGATCCGGCCAGCGTGCGGATCTGCACCTTGCTGGATAAATCCGCGCGCCGCATCGTGCACGATCTTCCGATCGACTACCGCGGGTTTGAGGTGCCGGATATCTTCGTCGTGGGGTACGGGCTGGACTACCGGGAGTTGTACCGCAACTTGCCCTTTATTGGAGTGCTG
>JACPRY010000168.1 GCA_016193565.1 Armatimonadota bacterium | reverse complement strand
GTGAATGAGCAACTTCACCGCGTTCGCACCCGCGCGCTTGGCTTTGGCCACCGACCATCCGTCGATCAGTCTGCCCTTGCGCTCCCTGCCGCTTGCCCTCGCCGGCTCGTGCCCTGTCTCTTCAGACGCCAGGAGAATGCCAACGCTTCGAGGGATGACCTTCACGGCCCGCGGAAACCCGTACGCAGGGTCGAGGAGCGTCGCTGTCGAGAATGGCGAGAGCACCTCGGTGATCAGCTGTTTCGTATTTGCCATCTCGTCATATGTGATGTCCGTTGGTTCACGTCCCGTGGCCTTGGCCAGGGCCGCCTGCAACGACGCCCGCTGGTCGACGGCCAACATCTTAAAGCGTCCCTTGGGGTCGGCAAGACGCAACACATTGACCAGCTTGCCGCTCGTCAACGCGGTCACAGGGTTTCCTCTCGCGAGTCATGACGCGCGCTCTGGAAGTAACTTTCGCCAGCCTGCTGGAGGGCGATGGCACCGGCAGCCGCACCCAGTGGATGTCCGAAAATCGCGGACCCGGCCATCGGCAGCATATCGCGCCCAAATGCGGCATAGTTGGCTAGTAACGTGCGCGCGGTCAGCCCACCAGAGCATGTGGGGAGAACGGGCGCAATGGATCCCCAGGGATCCCGGAGGACATCCGCAAGCCGCTGGGCTTCTGTGAGGCCTTCGCTTCGGAGATAGCCACCCTGCGCATAGAGGTCGAGATAGTCGCCGCCCAGCAATCGCACGAATTCTGCGAACACCCTGGTCTCGATGCCGTTGCCCTCTTGTGACAAAATGGAACGACCTCCCGAGTGCACATAGATCGGCACGGCGGTCTCTTCGTCCTCGCTCAGCATCTGCAGCGACGACAGCCCTGCGGCAAACACATTGACCATGAGACCGCTGGCTCCGGACCTTACCGCCTGCCTACTAGCCGCCAGCATTTCGTCAGGACGTCCGGTGACATGCGTACAGTAGATCACGTCCTGCCCGGTCTCGTCTTGCACGCGGCGCAGGGTCTGCGAGACAGCCTGCACGCGCCCAATCAGCGGACAATACGCTGAATTGTTCATTTTCTCGTCATCTTTGATGAGGTCAATGCCCCCTCGCGCGGCGGCGGCGCAGCGAGTGGCGACCTCCTCCGGCGTCAGCCCCGCTCCCGGTTTGACGATGGCACCAAACAGCAGTGCGTCGTCACTCTTGGCCAGCAACGCCCGCGTGCCCCTGATGCCAAACCGTGGACCGCGAAAGGCAGCCAGGACCTCTTCGGGCAACACCACGTCGGCCAGGCGGACCCGCTCCGCAAAGGGGCGTTCAAACAGCGGGCCGGCCGTGAGGTAGAGCCAGATCGCGGGAAAGAGCGAGCCAGATTCGGGCAGGTTCGCGGTCGGGAACGCGACCGCCGCATAACCCCTGCCCGGGGCGATCTCGTGTACGTCGTGCACCGATGCCACCGCGCGGGCATAGAGCCCTGTCGGCGCGCCTTCACCTGACCATGATCCAGCGCTTTCCTCTTTGGCGATGAACTCAGCCGTCCGCCGGAGATCATCCGTGGTCTCGATGTAGTACACGCCGAGAAATGTGCCGCGGGGTGGATGCCGCTGCTCGTTCATCGCCACTTCGCCCGACACACCGATTCGACAGGAAACACTGGCGCGCCTACTGAAGCAACGCCCCGATCGCTGACATAACGGTCCACGTGCAATATCAATTGTGCGAACTCAGCACAACCACCACTGATATATGCCTGACGTCACCTGTGTGGGA
Organism: Armatimonadota bacterium; assembly: GCA_016193565.1. Lineage (GTDB taxonomy): Bacteria > Sysuimicrobiota > Sysuimicrobiia > Sysuimicrobiales > Kaftiobacteriaceae > JACPRY01. The sequence goes on along the minus strand of JACPRY010000168.1, from coordinate 8,461 downwards.
GTCCTTGTCGCCGACGTCATCGTCCGTTCGGTTGATGTCTGGCCGGAACGCGGCCGCCTCGTCCGCGTGGAGAGCATTGGACTGCACTCGGGCGGCCTGGCCCATACGACGGGAGTGACGCTATCAAAACTCGGCGTCCCCACCGCAGTGGTCGGGCGCGTGGGGGCAGATCTCCTAGGGACCTTTCTGCTCGACGTCCTGCGCGAACACCGGGTCGAGGCGCACGTGCCGCGCGAGAAGGACGTCAACACCTCGACGACGGTTGTCGTGGTTGCCAGCAACGGCGAGCGCTCCTTTCTACACCTCCAGGGCGCGAATGCGCGCCTCGGCCCCCAGGATGTTTCCGACACGCTCCTCGCCCGCAGCCGCGTCGTCCATCTGGGCGGCTACTTCCTGCTGCCGGCGATGGACGGCCCCTCGGCCGCGGGCATGCTGGCTCGCGCAAAAGCGGCGGGGTGCCGCACGAGCCTGGACATGTCCTGGGATGTGCAAGGACGGTGGATGGGCGTGCTGGCGCCCTGTCTGCCCCATCTTGACCTGCTCTTTGGCAACCGCGACGAATTGGCTCGTGTCACGAACACCGAAGATCCGGCCCGCATGGCCGCCGTGTTGCGGGAACTGGGCGCTGGCACTGTGGCGGTGAAGTTAGGAGAGGACGGCGCCTACGTGGATGGCGACGGCTGGCGGGGACGTGTGCCAGCGTTCTCGGTCGAGGTCGTCGATACGACCGGTGCGGGCGATGCATTTTGCGGAGGCTTCCTTGCCGGGTACCTGTCCGCTTGGGACCTGCAGCGCACCACCCGATTTGCGAATGCCGTGGGAGCGATGTGCGTCACTGCCATCGGTGGCACGACCGGAATCCGCACCATTGCTGAAACTCTCCGGTTTGCGGACACTACCGCAGTCCGAGACTAACTCCCGGGTCCCCCATGACCAAAGACGATGATGCGCTGCTGGACCGAGTGCTGGATCACGGGCTCCTGTTCTTGGAGCCTACCTATGTGCGGCGCCTCTATATGGATGGAGGACGGCTCGGACTGACCACAACGCCCGGCGGCACCTACCTGTCGCGGGTTCGGCTCTGGCGGCCCGAACGCTGGATCGCATCAACGGTGTCCAGTAGCCATCCGCTCCCGCACTCACCTGAGGGCCTGAGCAAGCTGGTCATCCCGAAAAGCAACTCGCGCCGCCAGATTTCATCGTCGGGGATCACGTTTCGACAGGCCCTGGAACGGCGCGGCGAGCGTATCCTCGGACGTGAGTACATCAGCGCGTACGGACCCGACTTTCCCGTGCTCATCAAGATCCTGGATCCAGGCGAGCCAATTGTCTTCCACTTCCACGCCAACGATGCAGACGTCCGTCGGTATCGCGATCGGTTCCCGGGCCAGCGCTGGGGCAAGGACGAAGCGTACTACTTCCTACCTGCGCCGAAGGGCACCGTCCCCTACACTCATGTGGGTCTCTATTCGGGGGTGACGCGGCGGGTGCTCGCGGAGGCGATCGAGCGTGGACGAGCGCTGGAACTGTCGCCCGTGTTTCACCAGCGCACCGGCGAAGGTTTCTACGTCCCCGCCGGCATCCCCCACCGGCCCGGAACCGCTCTCACATTGGAAATCCAGCAGCCCTCGGATGTGTACACACTGCTGGAGCACCGCTGGGGGGAGCGCCCGCTCTCAGCGGGACAAATGCACCCGGGCTTTGTGTCATTACACGACGCGCTCGCCCTGATTGACTACGACGCCTCGACGAATCCACGGCTTCTGGAACGGAACCGACTCATTCCCGAACCGATTCCAGAAACCCGAGCGCGCGGGGGAGACGAAGAGTGGATCTTCCCGCCTCGCTTGCGAAAGTTTTCAGGCAAGCGGCTGGTGGTGCGGACTCGCTACGAAAGCCAGGAATCCGGTCCGTACGTGGCGATCGTGTGGCGGGGTCGTGGGCGTCTCCTGAGTCGCCGCCTGAGGCCAGGGGCAGAAGCGCTGGTCACTGCTGCGGCCGCCACCAGGCCGCATCTCTATGAGGCCGACGGAGAGCCTCTGGAAGTTTTCAAACTCTTTCCGCCCGCCCCCGCTAGGGCACGCTGAGCGATGTTGCTGATCGTTTCTCCCAACCTCTGCCTCGACCGCATCGTGGTGGTTCGGGCCTTCGCGACGGGCCGCGTGCACCGGGCCGAATCGGCCACGGAGCTGGCCAGCGGTAAGGGACTCAACGTTGCGCGGGCGGCCCGCGCGTTGGGAGTCGATGTCACCGTCGTCGGCATCGTCGGTGGAGGAGATGGAGCAAACGCCATCGTAGCGGGCGCGTGGGCTCATGGTGTTCGACTGAATCCAGTCCGTGTCCCCGGCCCGGTTCGTGTGTGCACCCTCATTATCGACCCCGGCCATGAAGAGACCGTCATCAATGAACCCGGCCCACCGGTCAGCGCAGAGAACGTGCAGACGTTAGTGGATCACATCGGCGCAGAACTGAAGCACGCGCAGGCGGTCGTCCTGGCGGGTAGCCTGCCGCCTGGTATGCCCGCGACACTCTATGCGGACGTGATCCGCCAAGCGCAGACCATCCCGGTCATCCTGGACGCCACGGGCGAGGCGCTGCGCCTGGGGATGGCGGCACGACCGTCCCTAGTAAAGGCGAATCGACTTGAACTGCAGGACGCCGTCGGCCGTCCCCTGGATTCCGCTGAGGGCCTCAGGCAGGCTGCGCAAGAGATACGCAGGATGACCGGTGGCAGCGTGCTGATCACACTGGGTGATAGAGGTGCGCTCCTGGTCACCGCGGAAGGGGCCCGGCAGATTGTCCCACCTCAGGTCGAGCGGGTCAACACGATCGGGGCGGGGGATAGCCTGACGGCCGGGCTGGCCTCAGGCATGCTCCAGAACCTTCCGTTGCTCGAAGCCGCGCGGCTGGGAATCGCGGCGGCCGCCGCGGATGTGACGACCCTGCTGCCGGGAACAGTTGATCCCGATCTGGTCGAACGGCTCGCGGCGCGGGTGAAGGTCGAAGATGTAGGGGCAGGTCCAGAGGTCTTCGTGTAGTAATAACGAGTCGAGATCCCAAGGCACATCCGGTAACGGGCTACGATCGGCAGGGGCTGCTGGCGGCGTCGCAGCTCATCGTACCGCGAAGGGGGGTGGGGTGCGAATTTCTGAGGCAGGCCTACGGTAGAGGTGTCTGCGGTGGCTGAGGCCACCTAGAGGAGGGAGAAGATGTTGCGGTACATGCGTTGGTTTATAGTGCTGAGCCTGCTGTTGATTTTGCGCATGATCCCAACCGGACGGGCCGGAGCGGCTGCATCTGGCAAGCTCGAGATCTTCAGCTGGTGGACCGCCGGCGGCGAGGCAGAAGGGCTGGCGGGGATGTTCAGTGCATACAAGAGACTCTATCCCGGCGTCGAGATCCTGAACGCCACAGTCGCCGGAGGCGCCGGCACGAATGCGAAGGCTGTACTGGCAACGCGCCTGACCGGTGGCGACCCCCCGGATTCGTTTCAGGTCCACGCGGGTCTCGAAGTTCAAAAATATGAGCCCGCGAGGTTCCTTGAGCCCCTGGACGAGCTCTTCAAGTCTGAAGGCTGGGAAAAGGTCCTGCCCTCAGGCTTGCTGACCCTACTGCGGTACCAGGGCCGTTTCTGGTCGGTGCCCGTGAATATTCACCGCGCGAACGTGATGTGGTACAGCAAGAAGGTCTTTGCGGCCAACAATCTGACGCCGCCCAAGACTTTCGCCGAATTCTTTAGCGTCGCCGAGGCGCTCAAAGCGAAGGGCATCGTGCCGTTCGTGCTCGGCGACAAGGAAGGATGGGAAGCGGCCCACGTGTTTGAAGCGGTCTTGATCGGCACCCTGGGAGCGGAGGGGTATCGAGGGCTATGGACCGGCAAGACACTGTGGACCGATGCCAGGGTGACCCAGGCACTGAACACCTTCAAGAGGATGCTCACCTACACCAACACCGACCATGCCGCGCTCGTATGGTCCGAAGCCGGCCAATATTTGATCGACGGCAAGGGCGCGATGCAGATCATGGGCGACTGGCAAGACGGCTGGTTCCAGTCGAAGAAATATGCCGACTACGGCTGGGCACCTCCGCCGGGCAACGCCGGCATCTTCGACGCGCTCTCCGACAGCTTCGCGATGCCCAAGGGAGCCAAGAACCGGCAGAACGCGCTCAACTGGCTCAAGGTGTCAGGCTCGAAGGCGGGCCAGGAAGCCTTCAACCCAAAGAAGGGCTCGATCTGCGCCCGCACGGACTGCAACCAGGCACTCTTCAACGCGTACCTCCAATCCGCAGCGAGGGACTGGCAGAAGGACGCATTGGTGCCGAGCCCCGTACACGGTGCGGCGGTAATTGAGAGCTGGACCACGAAGTACAATAATATCATGGCGCTGTTCGTGACCAGCGGCGACGTGGCCAAGACGCAGGCTGCGTTGCAAGCAGCATGCAAGGACGCCGGGGTCTGCAAGCAGTAGATCGTCGGTGAAGGCTGTCGCCAGCGAGGCAGCCCGAACTCGGGTTGCCTCGCTGCGTTTCCCTAACGCCGACCGCGTGATCTCGCTGCTGCTGATCGCGCCGTCGCTTGTTGCCCTCGCCGTTTTCGTCTACGGCTTCATCGGCTTCACCGGCTTTGCCTCGCTGACGAAGTGGGACAGCCTGACCCCGGACTTCACCTTCGTGGGCCTGCGGAACTATGCCCGTCTCTTCGACACCACACGCTTCCAGATCGATTTGCGCAACACAGTGACGTTCACCGTTCTCTTCCTGGCGCTCTGCTTATCGTTGGGCTTTCTCCTCGCGGTGCTGTTGGATCAACGCATCCGTGGGGAGGGGATTTTCCGCAGCATCTTCCTGTTCCCTCTGGCGGTGTCGTTTATCGTCACCGGCGTGATCTGGCGCTGGCTACTCAATCCCGGCAGCGCCCAGCTCGGGAGCACCGGGATCAACCTGCTGCTCGACATGGTTGGGCTCGGCTTCCTTAAGACCGGCTGGTACACAGATCCCAAGATCGGCATCAAGGCGGTGGTCGTTGCGGCCACCTGGCAGATGTCGGGCTACGTGATGGCCATGTACCTCGCCGGCCTGCGGGGGATTCCCGTCGAGCTCCGTGGAGCCGCGCTCGTGGATGGAGCCAGCGAATTCCAGGTCTATCGCCATGTCATCGTGCCCCTGCTGTATCCGATTACGCTCGGCGCGGTGATCATCCTGGGTCATATCTCGCTAAAGATCTTTGACCTGGTCGTGGCGATGACCGGACCAGGTCCAGCTTTCTCGTCGGACGTGCCCGCCTTCTTCATGTTCGACACCACTTTCCGCGGCAACAACTTCGCACAGGGGGCCGGCATCGCCGTGATCTTGCTGGCCATGGTGGCGGTGCTGATCGTGCCCTACCTGGTCTACAGCCTGCGCACGGAGATGCAACGATAGTCGAGCACGCGGTTTCCCACACAATTCCCCGGCCGATCCCCTGGCCCCGCCTGGCGTGGTACACAATCCTGGCCGCCCTCGCCATCTTGTACTTGCTGCCCATCTACGCCCTGCTGATCACCGGGATGAAGAGCTTTGAGGAGGTCAACCTCTACCGGATGTGGGACCTGCCGGCGAAGTTCTCGCTGGAGAGTTTCACCACAGCCTGGTTCGGCAGCGAGGGCCAGGGCTTCCGCGGCTTGAGTCCCAACTTCTGGAACAGCATGCGGCTGGCGGTGCCCGCCACGCTGCTGTCCGCCCTGCTCGGATCCATGAACGGGTACGTCCTATCCAAGTGGAAATTCCGCGGGGCGGACGCGCTCTTCATGCTGATGCTCTTCGGGATGTTCATCCCCTACCAGAGCATCCTGATCCCGCTCGTGCAGGTGCTAAGCAGCATCGAGTTGTACGGCTCGATCTCCGGGCTGATCCTTGTGCACGTGGTGTACGGCATTCCCATCACCACCCTGATCTTCCGGAACTACTACGCGACCGTACCGGGAGAGCTCATCGAAGCGTCGAAGATCGATGGGGCCGGCATCCTCGGCATCTACCGCCACGTTATCTTTCCGATATCCATGCCGGGGTTTGCAGTGGTGATGATCTGGCAATTCACTTCCATCTGGAACGACTTCCTGTTCGGCGTCATCGTCACGCCTCGCCCCGCGGTCCAGCCGATCATGGTGGCGCTCAACAACCTGGCCGGCAGTTACATCGTAGAGTGGAACGTGCAGATGGCCGGAGCGTTGCTGGCCGCGCTGCCGACCATGCTGGTGTACGTCCTTCTAGGCCGCTACTTCATGCGGGGCCTGCTCGCGGGTTCACTGAAGGGTTAGTCACCGCGTCCCCATCAGAATCTCAAACACCAGGTGGTCCAGCCGATCATACAGGAAGGCGCGGCGCGGGCTGCCCTCCGCAGCCGTTTCAACTGGTGGCACGCTCACGTCCCACGATCGGATCTCCGCCAACAGCTGGTGGACTTCGAGGTCTTCGTTGAACCGCCGCACTTTCTCCGCCAGGATCTTGTAGGCGCTGATGCATCCTTGCACGAAATCCCATACCCCCTGCTCATCCGTAGTGCGATATGGGTGTGCGTCGAACGATCGCGGTCCGGGCCAATCTTCGTCCTCCAGCAGCTTCACGACGAAGAAACTATCCTTGAGATTGGCCCCGCCGAATCTGAGATCCTGATCAAAGCGTAGCGGCCGCTGGCCGTTGAGGTGGATCCCGAACAGCTTGCCCGCGTACAGCGCGTGCGCGATCTCGTGCGCCGGGTTGAGACCGGCCATGGCGGCGTGGGCCAGCTCCGGCACGACGCCGACGCGGTCGGGTTGATCCAGGGTCGCGATGAATGCCAGGGCGTGGCCGACGGTCGACAGGTAGAGGTCCCCGCGCGGTTCGTTGGGCTTGGGCTCGATCGACAGGCGCATGGCGTAGCCGTGCCGGGCGATATGTGCTGCCAGCTCGTTGAAGCCATCCCGAAGCCGTTTCAGGGCATCAATCGGGGAGCGGCTGGCGTCGACCTCCGCGCCGTCCCGTCCTCCCCAGATGTTGAAGAGGGGCGCGCCGAGAAGATGACCGACATCAATGGCCGCAGCATAGCGCGCGATAGCGAGCCGGCGCACGCGTGCTTCGTTCGAGACCAGTCCGCCGTCTTTGAAGATAGGCTCGCTGAACACGTCAGAACCGCACGCGACGCAGCGGATGCCCGCATCGTCCATGCGCTGCCTTGCTTCGTGAATCAGGCGATCTCGCTCGGCAAGCAAGCTGCCCGGCGGAATGAGGTCTTCGGCATGGAGTTCGAAGGCCTGCGCGCCATGGGCTGCCAGGCCACTGATGACCTGGAGCGGATCGAGAGGGGAGCGCGTCGGCGCACCGAAAGGGTCGGCCCCTCTGTTCATCACCGTCCACAGTCCAAAGCTAAACACACGCTTCACGATCTCGCCTCCCGGTGCACGGATCATCCCGGGTCTCGATCGCCATCGGATTCGTGTTCGAAGCTCCGTCACCGAGACCTTCAGCTGAGGGGGACGGCGGGAGAGTAGCGAGAAGGCAGTGGACCGATGGCCCAGGTATCCTCGCCGTGGAATCAATAATTCGAGTCTTTGCGGCTCAGTTCGGCAGCGAGCCAACATTGTTCGCCCAGGCTCCCGGGCGGGTAAACCTCATCGGCGAGCACACCGATTATAATGAGGGGCTCGTGCTGCCGGTGGCGATCAGCCGGCACGTGGTGATTGCCGGCCAGCCCTCGCCAGGCGGGACGATTCGACTCTATGCCTCAGCTTTTGAAGAAATCGCAGAGTTCCCAGCCATTGATCCCGGCAGGGCTTCTGTCCCCCGGTGGGCCAGGTACCCTCAGGGCGTCGCAGTCGAACTGACCCGCCGTTTCCCGCTCGCGGGCCTCGAGGCCGTCGTTGCCGGCGATCTCCCGATTGGCTCCGGGTTGAGTTCATCGGCCGCGCTGGAGGTAGCGTGCTCGCTCGCTTTCGAGCACGCCGCGGGACGGACGCTCGCTCCGAGGGAGCGAGCCCTATTGTGTCACAGCGCGGAAGTGGAGTTCGTGGGCGTGCCGTGCGGGATCATGGATCAGTTTGCCTCGGCCCTGAGCCGGAAGGGGCAGGCGCTTTTCATCGACTGCCGGTCGCAGGAGACGCACCACATTGCATTGCCGCAGGAGCTCGTGATCGCGGTGTGCGACACGGGCGTCCGCCGGAGTCTCTCGGACTCTTCGTACGCCGAGCGTCGCCGCGAATGCGATACCGCCGTCGCCGAGCTCTGGTCGCACCGGTCGAGCATCACATCCCTGCGGGACGTCACCATCGACGATTTGGACCTCATCGAAGAACTGCCGGACCCGCTGCGCCGGCGCGCCAGGCACGTGGTCACTGAGAATGCCCGGGTCGTGCAGGCGTCGCAAGCGCTCGAATCGGGCGAGACTGAAAGACTGCGCGATGTGTTCGCGGCCTCGCATCAAAGTTTGCGGAACGACTATGAGGTCAGC
>JACPRY010000008.1 GCA_016193565.1 Armatimonadota bacterium | reverse complement strand
TACCCCCGCGCGTACTGGGACGCGGTCCAAACTGCCGCGGAGGCGGCGAACGTGGATCCGTATCTGGTGCTGTCAGTCATCCGGGAAGAGAGCCGCTTCGACCCGCGCGCGATTTCCATCGCCGGCGCAGTCGGACTGATGCAGTTGCTGCCGGGCACCGCGTCGGGCGTTGCCGGCGCGACGCTGAGCATCGCCCAGCTCACGCAGCCCGAGATCAACATCCGCCTGGGCACCCAGTTTCTCGGCGGGCTGCTCCGGCGCTTTAGGGGCGACGTCGTCCTGGCGGTCGCCGGCTACAACGCGGGACCAGGCGCGGCGCAGCGGTTCGGACGGATGTCGCGCAAGGATCCGGATCTCTTCTTTGAGCGCATTCCATTCCTGGAGACGCGCGCCTACGTCCAACGCGTGCTCCAGTCATACGGCATCTACCGCTGGCTGTATCGCTGAGTTGCAGGCTAGCCTGTCGTGACGTGGTCGCCGCCTTGCTCTTTGGCCGATTGGAGCGCCCGCTCGGCGCGGCGGATCAGCGTGTCCAGCGACCGGTCTGTTTCCTGACGCGCGGTCACGCCTGCGCTCACCCGCACGGTCACACTTTGCCCGCCGATCTCCGGCGGTCGCGCGGCGATGGCGCGCCGGATGCGCTCGGCGACGCCCATCGCATCGTCCTGCACCGTCGCGGGCAGCAGGCAGACGAAGCTGTCGGCCGCGTAGCGGGCCAGCAGATCTTCGGCCCGCAGTTCCTGCCGGCAGATCTGCGCCAGCAGCGCGATCACCCCGTCGCCGGCGCCGTGACCGAACACTGAGTTGATCTCTTTGAAGTGGTCAACGTCGAGCATGACGAGCGCCATCGGTTCCCGGTGCCGGATCGAGCGCGCCACCTCACGCTCGCCCAACTCAAAGAACGCGCGGCGATTGAGCGCGCCGGTCAGCGCATCGGTGGAACGCTGCAGTTCCAACTCGCGGGTCAGGCGGGCATTCTCCAGCCGGAGGGTCCGCCGCTCCATGGCCCGGTCGATCGTCGCGCGCAGGACCTCGACGTTGGGGAACGGCTTCACGATGTAGTCGAACGCATCGCCTTCCCGCAGCGCCTTCACCGCCGTCGTGAGGTCGGGTGCCCCGGTGAGGAAGATGACCTCACTGTAAGGGTCGACCGTCTTCGCCGCCCGCATGACTCCCAGGCCGTCGATCCCCGGCATGATCATGTCGGTGATGACGACGTCATAGCGGGCATCGTGGAGCGTGGCGACGGCGGAGGCACCGTCGGGAGCCGCATCGACCGCGTGCCCGAGGGAAGACAGGTACCGGACCAGCAGACCGCGGAGGCTTTCATCATCCTCCGCGATGAGGATTCGAGCCGGGTTAGCTGTCGGGGGCATGATGAAGTCGTTTTTGGCTTGACGCGGAAATCCCTGTCGCCGTCTGGCATGCCCGCAGCGGGGGCATGACATAGGTGCGTGGATCCTCATGGAGCGAGCCATGTTCCTCGAGTATTTTGACGTCAAGCGGACCGACTGGTCGCCCCAGACGGTGGCGACGATGCTGAGCCGCCTTCAACAGAGTGGCTACCAGGGGCTGACCATCGATGTCCACGGGCTGCTCGAGCGGTTTGTGCAGCCGCGCGCCGATCGCACCCTTGATGCGTCCCTGACCGGGGCCGAGCACTTCACCGAGATCTTGATCCCGCCCGCTCAGCCGCGCACCCGCATCATCCTCCACCGCTCTGCGCAGGATGTCGCTCGCGTCGTGGTAATCGGACGCAGCCAGCACGATGTGCACACGTCCATGACCGCGGTCAAGATGCACCTGGAACACGCGCTGGGTGCAAAATTGAAAGACGCGATCACGGACGAGAACGGGCGCGCGGGCATCAACCGGTTCCGTCGCGACGTCCTGCCCGTCCTCGGCCTGCTCGGCGAGGGGCGGCCGTCCGGGCTGCGCCATCCCGACGGTGCATCACTACTCAAATCACTCAGACAGCAGCCTGCGATTCGCGGCAAGCCGACGGTCCTGACGTCACGGGTAGGGGCGCTGGCGCCGGACCGCCCGGCCGAGCAGACACGTGACGCGCTCGAACAACTCGCCGCAGACGGCGTCGTCGAGCGGTGGAACGTCGTGATGTGCCGCGAGGGCGGCCAGTGGCTCGCCGTGTCGACGAACGCGGATCAGGTCAAGGCGTTCATGGCATCGAACGTGGCCTGCCCGCATTGCGGCCGGCGCGTGAGTGACGAGCAGACCGACACCGCCTACCGGCTGGGTGAGGATGGACAGTCCTATCTCGGCGACAACCGCTGGATGGCCGATCTGGTTGAGACGACGCTGCGGAAACTGGGTGTAGAAGCGGTCACGGTGCAGCCGGGTGGAAAGACGCTCGACGGCGCCGCTTGTTATCACGGGGCGGTGCTGCTCTTCCGCGCGCGAGAAGGCGTGCCGTCCGCCGCGGACGCCAAGGCGTTGCGGGACGACGCGCGCAAGGTGGAGTCTAAGGACCTGCGCGCGCACGCGATCCTCGTCTCCGACCAGCCCGTGCCGGACGAGGTGAAGGCGACCGGCATCACGGTCGTGGGGGGCGTGGGCGCGCTCGAACCCGCGCTGGCCGAGGTTCTCAACAGCGCGCGGCTCGCCAACCTTCAGACGCTGCTGCCGCCGGTGCTCCATCCGGTCGCTGTTTCACTGTCAGACCTCCTCCCTGCAGAGCAACCGCAGACCGTCGCCGCGAGCTAAACCGCGCTCTGCACAGGAGAAGTTTTCCTCTGGGTCGTAGTGATGTCGCGTGGCGAAGCCCAGAGTGTACATCACCCGCAAGATCCCCCAGGAAGCCTTCCGGATTGTTGAACCGGTCGCAGAGGTGCGCAGCTGGGAACAGGAAGAGATCCCCGTTCCACGAGACGGCCTGCTGCGCGAGGTCCCCAGGCTCGACGGGCTCCTGAGCCTGCTCACAGAACGCATCGATGACGAGGTGATGGCCGCTGCTCCAGGCCTCAAAGTGGTGGCCAATCTGGCGGTCGGTTTTGACAACATCGACATCCCGGCGGCCACCCGCCGGCGCATCGTCGTGACGAACACGCCGGAAGTTCTCACCGACACGGTCGCGGAGTTCGCGTTCTGCCTGCTGCTGGCCGCATCACGCCGGCTGGTGGAGGCCGACGCGTATACACGCGCCGGGAAGTGGAAGACCTGGGCGGTGATGCTGCTGGCCGGCCAGGATCACTACCGGGCCACGCTCGGGCTCATCGGGCTCGGGCGGATCGGCTCGGCCGTGGCGCGACGGGCGAAGGGGTTCGACATGCGGGTCATCTATTACGATCCGTACCGGAGGCAGGATTTGGAACAGCAGATGGAGATCGAATACCGCGAGCTGAACGAGGTGCTCCGCGAAGCCGACTTCATCAGCGTCCATGTGCCGCTCATGGACTCCACGCGTCACCTCATCAGCCGCGAGCAGTTCGGGCTGATGAAGAAGACAGCGGTCTTCGTGAACACGTCGCGAGGTCCGGTCGTGGATCAGCGCGCTTTGGCCGAAGCGCTGCAGGCGGGGCAGATCTTCGCCGCGGGTAT
>JACPRY010000167.1 GCA_016193565.1 Armatimonadota bacterium | reverse complement strand
CGACCGCGTTATCACCCCGACCGGCGATCTGACGCCGGGTGTCGTCGAGGTCCGCAACGGACGAATTGCGCGCGTCCGCAAGGGCCGTGTGCGGCGCCCGCATGTCACCGTGCGCGGCGGCGTGCTGGCGCCCGGCCTGATTGATCTGCAGATCAACGGGGCCGCGGGCATCGATTTCGCCATCTGTGATAGCCTGCGAGACCTTGATCGAGCGCACCGGTTCCTGCTCAGCACCGGTGTCACCGCGTATCTTCCCACGCTGATCTCTTCGCCGCTCGTCCAGCTGCGCGCCGCGCTCGTGCACTGGCAAAGATTTGCTACGGTGGCGCAGGCACCCCGCGTCCTGGGGGTGCACCTCGAAGGTCCGTATCTGAATGGAACATTTGCCGGCGCCCATGATCTCGACTATCTTCGCACCCCGGATCTCGAAGAGTTCACCTCGATCCTCGACATGGCGCCGGGGCTCATCAGGCTCGTCACCATGGCCCCCGAGCTAGACGGCGCCGCAGGGCTGATCAAGGCGGCGATGGTGCGCAAGGTCACTGTCTCAGCCGGGCATACCGCTGCTACGTATGAGCAGGCGCAGGCTGCGTTCGAGGCCGGTGTGTCCATGATCACGCACGTGTTCAACGCGATGCGCCCGATGCACCACCGCGAGCCCGGGATCGCCGGTGCGGCGCTGGCCGACGAGAAGATCATCACGGGGTTGATTGCCGACCTTGTGCACCTGCATCCGGCCGTGATGCGCATGGTCCTGGACCTCAAGGGCGTCAAGCGCGTGGCGCTCGTCACGGATGCCGTGGCCGCTGTGGGGACCCGTGGACGGTCCAGCCGCCTCGGCGGACGCGAACTGGTCGTGAGCGATGCGCCACGGCTGCCCGGCGGCCGGCTCGCAGGCAGCATTCTCACCCTGGATCAGGCGATTCGCAATCTGGTCTCTCTGGGAATCCGGTTGCTTGCCGCCGGTGCCCGCGCCGACCTCGTGATCTTCGATCGCCGGCTGCGCGTGCGCGCCGTGTATGTGGGAGGGCGTCCTGTCTACAGGAAGTGACTGGTAGGGTACGGAATAGCGTTTGCGAGTTCCAACTTCCGCAATCTTCTCGGAGGTGTTCAGGTGAATCGAGTGCGCGTGCTCGCGCTCTGCTCTACTGTGCTCCTGGTCGCCGGTCTGGCCGCCGTTCAGGCGCAACCGGCGTCACCGCAGCGGGGCGGGACGATCCGCGTCGGTATCACTCAGGAGATCCTGAACCTCGACCCGCACGTGGCCACCGCCTTCTCGTCGGTCCAGGTCATGGATCTCATTTATGAGAGCCTGCTCCGGCTCAACCCGAAGACCCTGGAGCTCGAGCCGAATCTTGCGACCTCGTGGTCGGTGTCTCGCGACGGGCTGGAGTACACCTTCAACCTAAGGCGCGACGCCACGTTCCACGATGGCACCAGCGTGGATGCGAGCGATGTGAAGTACACGATCGACCGTATCCTCGATCCCGCGACCCGCTCGCCGCAGGCCAGTTTCCTCGAGCCGGTCAGAGAGGTGACCATCGTCAATCCGTTTACAGTGAGAGTCACGCTGAAGCGGCCGTTTGCGCCGTTCCTGTCGCTACTCGCCCGGCCCACCCGCGGCATCGTGCCGGTGAATTTTGAGCTCAAAGTCGGCGATCCACGGGTGAAGACGCTCGGGAGTGGTCCATTCCAGCTAGCGGAATTCGGTCCTGGCTCCGTGCGATTCGTCCGCCACGACCGCTACTGGGGCAGGGATGCGCAGGGCAACCGGCTGCCGTATGCCGACGCCGTCGTGTACCGTGTCATTCCCGATCCGGCCACGCTGCGCGCCGCCGTCCGCGCGGGCGAAGTGGATATGATCATCGGGTTCGGCGTGGATATCACCGCCGCTCGTACGCTGGCGAACGTGCCGGAGTTGAAGATCATGTCGGTTCCAGATCTTTCCTACAGCCTCCTGGGTGTGCAGCACGAGCGGCCGCCGTTGAATGACGCTCGGGTGAAGCAGGCGCTGGCGCTGGCGATCGACCGTGACCAGCTGATCCAGGTCGTGTATTCTGGGCGGGCCACGGCGGCCGGGCCGATTCCGCCGACGCTGGAGGAGTGGCGGCCGGTTGCCGCGGCGCGTCTGCCCAACTATCGCCGCGATGCTGCACGCGCCCGGCAGCTGCTGGCGCAGGCGGGACATCCCAACGGCGTATCGATCAAGATGATGCCGATCCCGACCGTGCCTGAGGTGGTGCAGATCGCACAGGTACTCAAGGAGCAGCTGGCGCCCGCGGGGGTCAACGTCGAGATCGAGCAGGTGGATTTCGCCACGTTTCTTTCACGGTGGCGCGGTAGCCAGTTCGACACGTTCGTTTCGTTAAACAGCGGCGAGATTGACCCCGACGTACATCTCTACCGGCACATTCACTCCACCGGCAGCACGAATGTCTTCAAGTTCAAGGATACGGCCGTAGACCAGCTGCTGGATCAGGGCCGCAGCACGCCGGATGGAGCGCGCCGGCAGCAGATCTACGGCCAGCTGCAGCAGCAGATCGCAGAGAAGGTTCCGTTCCTGTTCCTCGCCTACGCGGATCTCTTTGCGGTCGCGCGCGCAAACGTCAACGGGTTCACGCCGGGGTCGACGCGGTCGATGCGGCCGCTCATGGAGACCTGGTTAGCGCGGTAACGCGGTACCGCGAACGCAACAGCATTAGATGATGCAGCGCTATGTCGTCCAGCGCCTGATTCTCCTCATCCCTGTCCTCTTCGTTATCTCCGTCCTCGTTTTCTCGCTCATGCACCTCATCCCGGGCGATCCGGCACAGGTGATCCTCGGGTTCGAGAACACCGATCCCCTGCAGCTCGCGGCTGTGCGGAGGGATCTCGGGCTCGACCGGCCGGTCTACGTCCAGTACGGGAGGTGGCTTGGCCGCGTGCTGAGCGGGAACCTCGGGACCTCGGTTCGAACAGGCCGCCCGATCGGTACGCTCATGGGCGAGGCGCTGCCGTTCACCCTGGAACTCGCCGTCTACGCCATTGCGCTGGCCGTGCTGATTGCGATTCCTGTGGGGACGCTGGCGGGGACGACGTCCTCGCGGTTGGCAGACGGCGCCATGCAGACGCTGACGCTGCTCGGGTTGTCGCTCCCGGCGTTCTGGGTCGGCGCAATGCTCATCCTGTTGTTCAGCGTGCACCTGCGCTGGTTTCCGGTGCTGACGTATCCTGGTCTTGCCGAGGCGCCGCTGGCGAACCTTCGCGGGTTCTTCCTCCCGGCGCTGACGCTGGCCGTGCCCAATGCTGCCGCCATCGCCCGCATGGTGCGCGCCTCGTTGGTGGCGGTGCGGCGCGAGGAATACGTCAAGGTCGCCCGCGCCAAAGGGTTGAGCGAGCCGGTCGTCGTGCGCCGGCACATGCTCAAAAATGCGCTCATCCCCGTGGTCACCCTGGTTGGGATCGTGGCCGGGTATCTGCTGGGCGGATCGATCGTGGTGGAACAGGTGTTTGCCATCCCCGGCGTCGGGCGGATGGGCCTGCAGGCGATCGTGCAGCGCGACTACCCCGTGCTGCAGGCCGTCGTGCTGATTGTGACCGCGCTCTTTGTGCTGGTGAATCTGTTGGTGGATCTCTTCTATGTCTTCCTCGATCCAAGAATCCGCTACGCCTGACCGCACCGGTGTGGCGGAGCTCCCGTCCACTCGCCCGCGCAGTCTGGTCGCCATCGCCCGGCGCTCGCCGAAAGCCGTGACCGGCATCCTTGTGCTGGTGGGGATTGCGGTCGTGGCCGTCCTGGCACCGCGTCTCGCGCCATATCCTGTCACCGAGATGCACGCGGTCGATCGGTTCGCCTCTCCAGGCGCCGCGTATCTCCTGGGCACGGATTTCTTTGGCCGCGATCTGTTCAGCCGCATCCTCTTCGGCTACCGCACCTCGCTGCTGGTGGCGGCGCTGTCCGTGGCGTTTGCGCTCGTGATCGGCAGCGCGCTCGGCGTCGTCGCGGGTTTCAGCGGCGGCACGGTGGATACGGCGGTGATGCGGACGATGGACATCCTCTTCGCTTTCCCTGTCCTGCTGCTGGCCATCACGATCGTGGTCATCTTCGGCGCAGGCACGTTGACGACGGTGCTCGCCATCGGCATCGTCTACGTGCCGATCTTCGCCCGCATCGCACGCGGCCCGACACTGGTTGTCCGGGAGCAGGCATATGTGGAGGCGGCGAGGGCGCTGGGGCAGCGGCCGCTGCGCATCATCCGTCGACACGTGCTGCCCAACGTGAGCACGCCGATCTTCGTGCAGGCCACGATCAACCTCGCGACCGCGATTCTCTTCGAATCTGCGCTGAGTTTTCTCGGACTGGGCACGCAGCCGCCCTATCCGTCGTTGGGCCTGATGGTGAGTGAAGGGCGCAACTACCTTGAGCTCAGCCCCTGGCCCACGGTGTTTCCGGGACTGGCCATCGTGCTGGCGGTCCTGGGATTCAATCTCGTCGGTGACGCGCTGCAGGAGATTCTCGATCCGCGACTGCGTCCGACCTGGTCGTCGTCATGAGGTCGATCGATTCGGTGCCCACGCTTCGGAACGGTACGCCCGGCGAAGCCTCACTGAACGCGGACCGGCTTCGAGACGTGGCCGGGCTCGTCGACGAAGGGATCCGGGGTGGCGTCTTCCCCGGTGCGGTGAGCCTGATCGCGCGCGGCGGCATCATGGGATGGCTGCGGGCGCAAGGGTACGCGCAGGTCGTCCCGTCGCGACGGCCGATGGATCCCGAGACGATCTTTGACCTCGCCTCGCTGACCAAGGTCGTCGCGACGCTGCCGGTCGTGATCTCCCTGTGGGAGAAGGACGCTTTGGGACTGGATTCGCCTGTGCGCTCGGTGCTGCCGGAGTTCAGCGGAGGTGATCGCGATCTCGTGACCTTTCGCCACCTGCTGGCGCACACGTCCGGCCTGCCGCCCTGGCGCGCGCTGTATCTGCACGCGCGCACGCGCGAGGGCGTGCTAAAAGCGATCTGTGAAACGCCGCTCGCCGCGCCGCCGGGCCGCACCGTCGAGTATTCTGACCTTGGCATCCTGCTCGTCGGATTTGCGATAGAGCGTATGACCGGACGGATGATCGACAGACTCGTGAAAGAGATCGTGGTCGAGCCGCTGCGCCTCACGCACACGATGTTCAATCCTCCGCGAGATCTGTGGACCCGCTGCGCCGCGACCGAGCCGGGCCACGGCTACGAGCACGAGAAGGTCGGCAACGACGGGCGTGCATTTCGGTGGCGGGAGGACGTGCTGTGTGGAGAAGTGCATGACGGCAACGCGCACTATGCGCTCGGAGGCGTGGCGCCGCATGCCGGATTGTTTTCGACCGCGCGTGAAGTGGCGGCGGTGGCGTTCCAGTGGCTACGTCCGGGGGTGCTGGTTTCCCCGAGGGCCGTCCAAGAAGCGATCACCGATCAGCGGAACGGCGCCGGCGGGTATCCGCGCGGGCTGGGATGGGTCCTCCACCATGAGGGCACGTTCTTTGATGCCCTCGGACCCAGAGCGTTCGGCCATACCGGATTTACAGGGACGTCCGTCGCCGTCGATCCTGATGAGGACTTGATTGTGGTCCTTCTGACCAATCGCGTCCACCTCGGAGGCAGCAACATCAAGATTCAAGAGTTCAGGCCTCGCTTTCACGAAGCGGTCTGGCGCGCGCTGCTATGACGATTCTCGCAGGCGTTGACGCCGGGGCCACGCGCACACGCGCGCTGGTCATCCACGACGACGGTACACCCGTCGGCAGCGGGACGGGCGGGCCGGCGAATCCGCATAACATCGGCCCGGGACCAGCGGCGTCGGAGATCGCGCGCGCCATCCAGACTGCAGCAGCAGGCGAGACTCCCCAGGTGGTCGTGGCGGGCGTCGCGGGCGTCGAGGATCCGGAACTGCGGCGCGAGCTTCGCTATGCGCTCCAGGCGCTGCAGCCGGAACGCGAGATCCATCTTTACTCGGATGCAGCCGTCGCGCTCGACGGCGCATTCCTGGGTGGTCCCGGCATCATCGTGATCGCAGGGACCGGATCGGTGGCATGGGGTCGCAACGAAAAGGGGGAGGAGGCCAGGGCAGGCGGCTGGGGTCACTACGTGGACGATGTGGGCAGCGGATACGACATCGGCCGTCACGGACTCCACGCCGTACTGCGAGCGCATGACGGCCGCGGCGAGCCGACATCGCTGTCGCGCATGCTGCTGAAGGCTCTGGAGATTGACTCCCCGGCGCAGATTGGCGGGACGGTACGACGGACGGATTCCGCGCAGATCGCGTCGCTGGCCCGCGTGGTCGTGCAGGCCGCAGACGAGGGTGACGCGGTCGCGCGCGCAATCCTGAGGGGCGCGGTCGGCGAACTGGCGGCACTCGCGGCCGCCGTGTGGCAGAGGTTGAACTTCAGCCCGGGACATCCTGTGGCGCCGGTGGACGGGGTCTTCGCGCACGCCCGCATGCGCAAAGCCTTCGCCGCCTCTCTTGCCCGCAAATGTCCCGAAGCTGTCGTGACCACGCCCCGACTGCCGGCGGTTGCGGGGGCGGTGTGGAGGGCGCTGATGCTGAAGGGGTTCGATCTTGGGGAGTCGATGGTGTCGCGGCTCGATGCCGGAGCAAGAATGGTAGGTGAGACACGATGAATCTTCGTGACGAGTTCGGTGCGCTCGTCACTGAGCAGCGGAATCCCAAATCCATGCGGCTCGATCAGATGGGCACCGGCGAGGTGCTCGCGCTCATGAACGACGAGGACGCCGGAGTGGCGCCGGCGGTGCGGGCGGCGCTGCCGGAAATTGCCAGAGCCGTCGAGCTCGTCGCCGAGCGCATCAGATCGGGCGGCCGCATTTTCTATGTGGGCGCCGGCACCAGCGGACGGATCGCGTTGCTCGATGCGGCGGAGTGGACGCCGACGTTCAGCACGGATCCGCGGCTCGTGCAGACGATCATGGCGGGCAGTTCGTCATCGTCGGTCGATGCCGCCTCGGGGCTGGAAGACGATGCTGGACTGGGC
>JACPRY010000166.1 GCA_016193565.1 Armatimonadota bacterium | reverse complement strand
TGCGGCCCGATCGGGCTCATGGCGATCCCGGTCTGCCACATGGCTGGAGCCGCATTCGTGGCCGCCTCCGACGTCTCTGAGCAGCGCCTGGCGCTCGCGAGACGGTTGGGGGCGGACCTCGTCGTGAACGCGAAGACCGAGGATGTGCCGGCGCGCATCAGGGAGGGCAACGGCGGGCAGGGGATCGATGTGGTGCTGGAGATGTCGGGCCATCCCGATGGTCTCCATGATGGCCTCCGCGCGCTGAGGAACGGTGGCTGGGTCTCGCTCCTTGGGTTGCCCACCGGGCCGGTGCCGATCGACATCGCAAATGATGTCATCTTCAAGGAAGCGCGCCTCACCGGCATCTTCGGTCGCAAGATGTGGCAGACGTGGGAACAGGTGACCGCACTCCTCAGGAGCGGCCTCGACGTGACCCCCGTGATTACGCACCGGCTGCCCGTGGATCGGTTCGAAGAGGCGTTCGAGTTGTTGCGATCTGGAAGTGCAGGGAAGGTGATTCTGTATCTCTAGGGCAGATCCGCTCAAGTACCTGGGAGCAGAGCTGAACGATCTTCGGGAACGCGGGTTGTTCAGGTGGCCGCGTCTGCTGGAGAGCCCCCAGGGGCCCGTCGCGCGATACGACGGCAGAGAGGTCATCAATCTGTGCTCGAACAACTACCTGGGCCTCGCCAATCACCCCACGCTGAAAGAAGCTGCCCGGCGGGCAGTCGACGAGCTGGGTGTCGGGTCGGGAGCCGTGCGGACGATCGCCGGAAATATGGCGATCCACACGCAGGTCGAACAGGAACTCGCCCGGTTCAAACTCACTGAGGCGACGCTCCTCTACCAGTCGGGATTCAGCGCGAACGCCGGCACGGTCTCGGCGATTCTCGGCAAGGACGACGTCATCGTCAGCGATGAGCTCAACCACGCGAGCATCATCGACGGGGCCCGGCTCTCCGGCGCCGTAAAGAGGATCTACCCGCACAAAGACGTGGCGGCGGCGCGCAGGCTGCTCGAAGAGTCGCGTGGCGCCAGGCACGTCTTGCTCATCACCGACGGCGTCTTCAGCATGGATGGGGATATTGCGCCACTGCCTGATCTTGTCACCGTGGCCGAAGCGTTCGGCGCGATCATGATGGTGGACGACGCGCACGCGAGCGGAGTGCTGGGGCGTGCGGGGCGGGGGACCGTCGACCACTTCAACCTGCACGGCCGCGTGGACATTCAGGTTGGCACGCTCTCCAAAGCGTTTGCGTGCCAGGGCGGGTATGTCGCCGGCAGCCGGGTGCTGGTCGACTACCTCATCCACCGTGCCCGGCCGTTATTGTTCAGCACGTCGCACCCGCCATCAGTCGCCGCCACGGCTCTGGCCGCCGTGCGATTAGTGCAGGAGCAGCCCGAGATCATCGAGCGGCTGTGGGACAACACTAGATTCTTCAAGCGCGGGCTGGCGCAGCTGGGGTTTGGGACGGGCGAAAGCGAAACGCCCATTACACCGGTGATGACCGGCGATGAGCGGCTGGCGATGGACCTGTCCGACCGGCTGTTTGATGCCGGCGTGTTTGCGCTCGGCATCACATTCCCCACGGTCCCGCGCGGAAAGGCGCGCGTCCGGACCATTGTGACCGCGGGCCATACGAAGGCGCACCTGCAACAAGCGCTCGACGCGTTTGAGCGTGTCGGACGAGCGCTCCGGCTTATTTGATACACTCTTGATATCCACATGAAAGCGTTTACGGCTCTGGTGACCCCTGAAGAGGCTCGTCAGAAGTTCGGACGAGCCTTCAGTCCTGCACCGATCGGTGTTGAGCGTGTCCCGTTGCTCGAGGCACTCCACCGGGTGCTGGCGGAACAGATCCGCGCCGGGACAGATCTGCCTGGGTTTCCTCGCTCGACCGTGGACGGCTATGCGGTCCGGGCCGCTGATACCGACGGCGCATCGACGGGGACACCTGTGGCGTTGACGCTGCTGAGCGAAGTCTTCATGGGCGCGGAGATGCATCTGCGCGTCGGGTCGGGCGAAGCCGCGCGTATACCGACCGGAGGCGCGCTGCCCGACGGTGCGGATGCAGTCGTCATGCAGGAGCACACGGTGCGTGGGAACACGAACGTTGCCGTCGAGCGTCCGGTGCGAGCGGGTGAGAATGTGGTCCCACGGGGCGCAGACGTCCGTCGCGGTGACGTCATCTTGAATTCCGGCCGGCGGCTGCGTCCTCAGGATCTCGGCCTGCTGGCCGGGCTGAACCATCCCGAGATCGCCGTGTTCAGCCGGCCGCACGTCGGCGTCATCGTCACCGGAGACGAGATCGTGGCTCCGGGTCAATCGCTGCGTGGCAGCCAGATCCACGACATGAACACGTATACACTCTCAGGAACGATCGAAGACGCTGGAGGCCTCGCGCAGCCTCACGGTATTGTGGGCGACAACCTCGCCGTCCTCGTGGATCGTGCGAAAGAGGCTCATGCAGCGTCTGACGTGCTCATTCTTACCGGCGGAAGTTCCGTGGGCGAGAAGGACGTCGTGGCCGACGTGATCGCGGCGCTGGGCGCGCCAGGGATCATCGTGCACGGCATTGCGATCCGACCGGGCAAGCCGACCATCCTCGCCGTGTGCAACGGGAAGCCGGTCTTTGGGTTACCTGGGAACGTGGTCTCGGTGATGGTGACCTTTGACCAGTTCGTGCGCCCCGTCATTGAGGCCTTGGCCGGTCTGAAGGATGAGCGCCGGTATGGCGGGTCGGTGCGGGCACGAGTGGCGAAGCGGTTCGCAGCCGGCGAGCGCGAGGACCACGTCCGTGTCGCGCTCAGCGAACGAAACGGGGCGCTGTGGGCCTCACCGCTGCCGGCCGGCTCGGCGATCATTACCTCGATGGTACGGGCAGACGGAATTGTCGTCGTGCCCGTGAACGCGGTCCTGGAGGAAGGCGCTGAAGTAGAGGTGAGACTGCTTGCGTAAGGGCACGACGAGAGGCCTCACGCACGTCGATTCTGCTGGGAAAGCAAAGATGGTCGACGTCTCCGCGAAACCGGCCACAGTGCGCGAAGCCGTCGCCAGAGGCGAAGTGCGCATGCGGCCGCAGACCTTAGCGTTGATCCGGGCCAATAAAGTCGCCAAAGGGGATGTGCTCGCCGTCGCGCAGGTCGCGGGCGTCGTCGCGGCCAAGCGCGCCGATGAGTTCATCCCGATGGCACACCCCCTGCCGCTGACCGGCGTTGACGTTTCGTTCACCCTCAACGGGCGCGCACGCGCCGTGGGGATCGAAGCGAGAGTCCGGACCACCGCGCAGACCGGCGTGGAAATGGAAGCGCTTGCGGCCGTGTCCGCCGCGGCGCTCGCGATCTACGATATGTGCAAGGCCGTCGACCGAGAGATGACAATCGGCCGGATCCGCCTTGTCCGCAAATCGGGGGGCCGCAGCGGCACCTACCGCCGGAAGGGTGAGCGGTGAGCCCCTCGACAGGACCTGATCTGCGCGGAATACGGATTGCCGTGCTCACCCTCAGCGACTCCGTTGCCGGGGGCCGGCACGAGGACACGAGCGGAGAGGCCATTGTGCGCATGCTGGGCGAGCGGGGGGCGGAGGTGGTGGCCCGCGATGTACGTCCTGACGACCTGGAGGAAATTGCCACCACGCTGAAGCGGTACGCCGATGGAGTCAAGGCCGATCTGGTGCTGACGACCGGCGGAAGCGGGGTTGCCCCCAGGGATATTACCCCGGAGGCTACGCTGAAGGTCGTTGATCGGCTCGTTCCAGGCATCGTGGAGGCGGCCAGAGTGCAGACGCTGCAGAAAACCCCCATGGCGATGCTCTCGCGGAGCGTGGCGGGCATCCGCGGTCGCACGCTGATCATCAATCTTCCCGGGAGCCCCAAGGCCGTCACCGAATGGCTGGAAATTCTCCTGCCTGTTCTGCGACACGCGGTGGAGTTGCTCCGTGAGACACCCACAGAATGGGGGACACCCCACCGGTAGCCGACGGGATTTCCAACCAATGAGACCGGCCAACAACTGTTTTGTGTGCGGGACAGACAATCCCATAGGTCTTCAGCTCAGATTTTCAAAGCACGGCGAAGGTGTACGTGCGGAATTCACGCCGTCCCAACTGCACGTGGGATACGACGGTGTTGTTCACGGCGGTATCATTGCGGCGCTCATCGACGACGCACTGGCCAACATCTGGTTCGTCCGCGGGCAAGAGGCGCTGACCGCGAAGATTGAAGTCCGGTTTCGCGAAGAAGTGCGGCCCGGGGAACGCCTGGTGATCTCCGCGCATCCCACCGGCGCGAAGGCCGGCCTTATGACCGGCAGGGCGGAGGTGGCCCGAGCCGACGGCACGATCGTCGCGGAAGGAAGCGGCTTCCTGACGGTCAAGGGCCTCCCGTGACGCCGGTCCGCCAGCTGTGCCTGAGGCCATGAACGACGGACAGGAGCTCGTCGCCACAAACCGCAGGGCCCGCCACGATTTTCACATTGAGGAGAGCATCGAGGCGGGTCTCGTGCTGACCGGGACTGAGGTGAAGTCACTCCGGTCCGGACGGGCAAGTCTCATGGATGCCTTTGCCAGGGTCGAAGGCGATGAGGTCTGGCTCTACCACATGCACATCCCACCCTATGACTCAGGCGGATATGCCAATCACAATCCACTCCGGCGCCGGAAGGTTCTGCTGCACCGCACCCAGATCCGCCGTCTTTATGGCAAAGCGCAGCAGAAAGGCTACACGCTGGTCCCGCTGCGCCTGTATTTCAAGCGCGGCGTAGCCAAGATCGAGCTCGCCCTCGCCCGCGGGAAGCGCGAGTACGACCGTCGGGAAGAGATCGCCCGGCGGGAGGCCGACCGGCAGATCCAGCGGGCCATACGTGGCAGACCGTCTCGCAACCGATAGGCCCACTCGCGCTTTTCGGAAATCAAGCGACTCTGTTTTCGGCGATTTTGCCCTCAAAATTCCCTGCAAGTTGCGCGATGTTCGTGCCCGCCCCTGCATTTTGAGGCAATGAACTGCGGGGGTCGTGACTATGACCACGGTGTTGGCGGGCATGTTCAGGGTGAGTAGAGAGGAGGGACGCCGGAGTGACCACTCTACTCGCCCTGATCTTTGCCGCCGCGACCACGCTTGTCATGGCCGTTGTCGGCCATCGCGTCCATCTTGCGCACTTCCACCTCATTGGCGGCATCCCCATGGGCGCAATGGCGATCGGCGCCGGCGCAGCCGTGGGCGTTGCGATTGCAATCAGGCTCACGAATACCTACGATACCGGCCGCTTCCGTATACTCGGTTACCTGGCGGGCTTCACCGCATACATGATCGTGGTCGTCACCGACTACGTGGCGCTCCAGCTGCGCGTTGGAGATCGCGTCTTCCCAGCCACCGAACTGATGAACATCGCGCGCTACCTCATGCTTCTTGTCGAGGAAGGCGCAAAGGCTGCCGCATCGGCGCTCCCGAGGTGGGTGCGGATTCCCCCTGAGGTCATGTTCTGGGTCGGCATGGTCCGCCTGGCCGTGGAATTCGTGGGCACCCTGGTCGCGACCGGGTGGGCAATCTCACTGTTGACGGGCGTGCCATTCTGCTGGCGCAACCGGCGTTTCTATGAACTCAAGCAACTGGTCGAGAGCGCCAACACCGTCGCGGTGCGCGAGTGGGAGCTCGCCGTGCATCAGCGCCGGCCGATCGAAGCCAGGGCGATCCTGGCGAGGGTCAAGGCCGGCAGAGTCCAGCCGCAGGACCGCATGTGGATGCGGATCGTGGCCCATCAGTGTCCTATCTGCCTCGCCGCCCGCGTGCGGATTGAGAAACGCAAGCGCTCGGCCGGATGGGTGCGGACCGAACCCCAAGATGAGTTTCTCCTCGACGAAGCCCGCGGCTCGGTGGTTCTAGCCACCTAAGTCAGTCTACACAGTCTTCACAGTCTGCACAGTCTCCATGCCACAGTGACTTCTAGGCGTGCCTACCTCCGCCTGATCAAAGAGATTCCGGAATTTTCTGTCGTCAAGGTATCTTTGATCCATCGCGACATAAAGATGACTTTGGACCTCGGCCAGCGACGCCTTGGCGGTGAGACGCGGAAACTTTACCGCGTG
>JACPRY010000165.1 GCA_016193565.1 Armatimonadota bacterium | reverse complement strand
GAGCAAGGCTTCACCGTCTACGCTATCAATCCCAAAGCGGTGGACCGCCATCGTGAACGTTTCCGGGTGGCCGGTGCGAAGTCGGATCTGCGCGATGCCTGGGTGCTGGCCACGCTACTGCGTACCGACCGTGCGCTCTATCGGCCCCTCCTGCCGGATTCGGAGATCGCCCAGGAGCTGCGTGTGCTCACGCGCGATCGCGCGGAACTGGTCCGGACGCGGACCATGCTCACGAACCAGCTGATCGCCTGCTTGAAGGCGTACTTTCCGGAGTTCCTCGCGCTCTTCACCGATCTGACGCGGCCAGTAGCCCTCGCGGTGCTGCACAGGTACCCAACGCTAGAGACGCTCCGCCAGGTCCCCGTGCGTCGGCTCGCGACGCTGTTGCGGCAGCAGCACTACCCGCACAGCGAGGATAAAGCCCGACAGATCCATGAGGTGCTGCAGCGCCCAGCCTTTCACATCGCGCCAGTCATCGTGCGCACCAAGGGACGACTCGCGGTCACGCTCGCGCAGCAACTCACGGTGCTGGGGCAAGAGGTGGGCGCGTACGAAGCGGAGATTGAACGCGTGTTAGAAACACATCCTGACGGCGAGCTCTACCTCAGCCTACCAGGAGCAGGCGCTCTTCTCGCCGCCAGGATGGTCGGAGAACTAGGCGATCACCGCGAGCGGTATCCGGACGCTGCGGCGGCCCAGTGCGAGGCCGGCACCGCACCCATCACGCGGGCGAGCGGCGCCACTCGCACCGTCCATGTTCGGCGGGCCTGCATCCGTCCCTTGCGTGAGACGATGTGGCAGTTTGCCTTCTGCAGCCTGCCAGTGTGTCCCTGGGCCAAGGAGTACTACCAGAGGGCCAGACGTCGCGGGAAGCGCCACGCGGCAGCGATCCGGATGCTGGGCAACGTCTGGCTGCGGATTATCATCGCGATGCGCCGCGACCACCGACCTTACGACGCAGCCATCTTTCTCAAAGCACGGGAGGTGCACTTCGCGACTGCCTCTTGACATAGGGAGTCTGAGGAGGGAAGCCGCTTTGCGGCGACCGACGGTCAGGGGTTCGAGTCCCCTCGCCGGCTCCACCAAGATGCCGAGATACTCACCTCCGGAAGGAATCCCCGGCACCTGAACGAACAAGCGCAGTGCAATCGGGAAAAACACCGCCTCGCTTGTTGCGACTAAGATGAACGAGCGGCTCTGGGACATCTACGAGCAAGTCTGTATGGTCGAGCTTCAGGGTCTCGACGAGTTCATCCGGCGCCTTAAGTCTGGAGAGTTCGGCGAGTTTCCCACCGACGAAGTCGTCAGCTTCCTCCGCGAGATTGAGTCCAACATGCTGCAGAACATCCAGGTCAAAACGATGGAGCATCAGTCATATGCGGAAATGGCGGACGAGGTCTCAGCGGAAACTCAGAAAATGTTCGATGAACTGATCGAGGAATTCCGAAGAGGCTAGATCACAAATTTCCCGTTTCGATAGACGACTTCTCCGTCCGCTGTCACTTCCGCGCCGTTCCGCAGGTCGCAGATTAAGTCCCAGTGCAGGCCGGACACGTTCTTCGAGCCGGTTTCAGGATAGCCGAGTCCCAGCGCCATGTGCAGCGTCCCGCCGATCTTTTCGTCAAAGAGAATGTTTCGCGTAAATCGCTGGATGTTGTAGTTGAGGCCGAACGCAAACTCTCCCAGGTAGCGGGCGCCCTGGTCGATGTCGAGCATCGAATGGAGAAAGTCCTCGCCCTTGGCGGCCCGCGCATGAGTCACCTTCCCCTGCTCGAACAGCAGCTCAACATCCTCTACCTCGCGCCCGCCGTAGATCCCGGGGAACGAGAAGCGCACCCGGCCGTTCACCGAATCCTCCACCGGACCGGTGAACACCTCACCGTCCGGGAAGTTGTACTCCCCGGCCGCATTCACCCAGGTCCGGCCAGCCACCGACACTTCCAAGTCGATGTCTGGCCCCTTGACCGCGAGCTGTCTCTTCTCCCCTAAGAAACGGGCGATACCGTCTTGCTCCCGCCGGACCCTCTCCCACGCCGCGACCGGATCGGCTCGGCCGAGCATGCCGGCGGAGTAGACGAAATCTTCGTACTCGGTGAGCGACATATCTGCGTCCTGGGCCTCGGCGTGCGTCGGAAACTGCGTCCCACACCAACGCAGTTCGCCTTTGGCGGCGCGCTCGAGGAACCGGTGCTGCAGTTCGCGCGTTGCCTCGCGGCGCACCCGGAGACGGTTCGGGTCGATCCCGGTCAGCTCCCGAGTATTCCAATTGCCAAGGATCGACAGCCTGGCGTTGATGCGTTCGACTTCAAGGCGATCGATCTCAGAGACGAACTTCAACTGATCATCCGATGCCCGCCGATAATACAACTCTTCTTGCCCCTGCAGCATAAC
This sequence comes from Armatimonadota bacterium, assembly GCA_016193565.1. GTDB lineage: Bacteria > Sysuimicrobiota > Sysuimicrobiia > Sysuimicrobiales > Kaftiobacteriaceae > JACPRY01. The sequence continues at coordinate 181 of JACPRY010000165.1, read as the reverse complement.
GCGCACGAACGGGTGGGCCCCCGCGTCCAGCGCTTCAGCATACATGGCGCGCATAAGCGACTCAGCGAGCACAGGCCCCGCGATACGAACCAGGTCACCACGTTTGATCCTGAGCGAATAGTGCGCGAGTACCTTTGCCAGCTTCGCGACGCGCGGATCGGACATAGATACCTCCAAACGT
>JACPRY010000164.1 GCA_016193565.1 Armatimonadota bacterium | reverse complement strand
TCGGCCTCTTCACGGAATCGGTTATCCGCGAGATGACCCGTCTGAACAACCTCCACGGCGGGGTCAACCTGGCTCAGGGCTTTCCCGATTTCGACGCGCCGGCCGAACTCCTCGAGGCGGCGGCGAAGGCGATGCGGGACGGCTTCAATCAGTACGCGATCACGTGGGGCTCGCCGCGGCTGAGAGAGGCGATCGCCGAGAAGTTTGCCTGGTACAACGGCGTTCAGGTGGATCCCGACGCGCACATCACGGTGACCTGCGGAGCCACCGAGGCGATGATGGCCTCGCTGCTCGCGATCATCAACCCCGGCGATGAGGTCATCATCTTCGAGCCCTTCTACGAGAACTACGGTCCGGACGTGCTGCTCTCGGGCGCCGTGCCGCGCTACGTCTCGCTCAATCTCGATGACCCGGAGCCCGCTTTTGATCCGGATCACCTCCGGGCCGCATTCACCAGCAAGACGAAGGCGATCATCATCAACACGCCACACAACCCCACCGGCAAGGTCTTCACGCGCGCGGAACTCGAGCTGATCGCCGATCTGTGCCGGCGGCACAGCGTGATGGCGGTCACGGACGAGGTGTACGAACATCTCCTGTACGACGGACGGCAGCACATCAGCATCGCGTCCCTTGAGGGGATGGCCGACCGGACGGTGACGATCAACAGCATGAGCAAGACCTACAGCGTCACGGGGTGGCGTGTGGGCTGGGCGATCATCAAGAATCCTGAGGTGACCAACGGGATCAGGCGCGTCCACGATTTCCTGACCGTGGGTGCGGCGGCGCCGCTCCAGGAAGCTGGTGTGGTGGCGCTGCACTTCCCGCGAGAGTACTACGCCAGGACCGCGGAGATGTACCGCCGGAAGAGGGACCTGTTGCTCGGAATCCTGACCGATCTCACGTTCCGGTGCGTCGTGCCGTATGGCGCGTACTACATCATGACAGAGTTCGGGGTGCTCAGTGACGCTGACGACGTGTCGTTCTCGCACACCCTGGTCACAGAGATCGGGGTCGCCACCGTTCCGGGGAGCAGTTTCTACCATGATCCCGCTCTCGGCAGGCGGTTCATTCGATTCGCGTATCCGAAGAAGGAAGAGACGCTGGGAGAAGTCGCCCGCCGGCTGGGCCGGCTCCGCGGGCGGTCCGCCCAGAAGGCGCGCGCGACGTAAGCCATGAGCGAGCGCGCCGCCGTCTCCGCCGAAACCAGGTGGCTGGCCTACCGCCAGGAATTTCCGATTTTCGAACGATTGACATACTTCAACTCCTGCTCGCTCGGCGCCCTCTCGGCTCGCGTCGTCGCGGCGATCGCGACGTTTACTGAACTGTGGGACGCCCGTGGCGCCGCGGCCTGGTATGGTCCCTGGCTGGAAGAGAGCGAGCACCTGAGAAGCCGGTTCGCGGCCCTGATCGGCGCCTCAGCGGAGGAGGTTGCGATCTTCCCCTCGGTCACCTCGGCGCTGACCTCCGTGGCCAGCTGCTTCGACTACCGGTCACGACCCAGGGTCGTGCTCAGCGAGCTGGAGTTTCCCACCACGGTGTACCAGTGGTTGACGAAAGCGTCACTCGGCGTGCAGCTACAGCGGCTGCGCAGCCAGGACAGGATGACGGTGGCGCTGGATGATTACGAGCGGGCCGTCGACCCGCGCACGCAGCTGGTGGTAGGATCGCATGTGTACTTTACGAGCGGCATGATCCAGGACGTTGCCGCGCTGGCGCGCCTGGCCCACTCCCACGGGGCGTACTGTCTCATCGATGCCTATCAGTCGATCGGCCAGCTGCCGGTCAATGTGCGCGAGGCCGGCGTGGATTTTCTGGTAACGGGAGGCCTGAAGTGGCTGCTCGGCGGGCCCGGAGTGGCGTACCTGTACGTGCGCCGGGAGGTGGCCGGGCGGCTCCAGCCGAGTGATGTGGGGTGGTTCGCGCACCGGCGGCAGTTCGATTTCGACATCACAACGTTCGAGTTCGAGTATGCCGAGGGCGCGCGGCGGTTCGAGGGCGGGACACCGTCTGTCGCCGCGATCTATGCGGGGCGTGCCGGTCTCGAGATTGTCCGTGAGATCGGCGTGGAGGCGCTCCGCGCGCGACAGGTCGAACTGATGCGCTCACTGGTGGAGGCCGCGCGACGAGCTGGTCTCCGGCCGCGCGTCCCCCAAGATCTCAATCGGCTGGCCGGGATCCTCACGCTCCCGCGACAGGATCCGCGCCGGGTCGTTTCGGCGCTGGCGGAGCGGGGCGTCGTTGTTGACTCCCGGCCTGGACTCATCCGCCTATCACCGTACTTCTACAACACGGTTGAAGACTGCGACCGCGTCGTGCAGGCCGTCACCGACCTCGAGCGCAGCGGGGTCGCATCGTAGAGATGACCGAACCTCTCCTGACGCTCGAAGACCTCACGCATCTTGCGGATCTGCTGGACCTCTCGCTGTCAACAGAGCAACTGAAACAATTGCTGCCGGAAGTGCAACGGCTGCGGCAACATGCCGCACGATTGCGTGATCTGCCCTTGGATCCCGAAGAACCCGCGCTAAGGTTTGCGAGCCCGTGACATCCGACGTGCTGTGCTTTATGCCGATTGGCGACCTGGCCGCGCAGGTCGCCTCCCGCGAACGTTCGGCTCTTGAAGTCACCCGGGCGTTTCTATCGCGCATCGAGGCGATCAATCCGCGCGTCAACGCCTACACACTCGTCATGGGCGAGGAGGCCGAGCGTCAGGCCCGGCGGATCGATGAGGCGATCGCGGCGGGCCGCTCCCCCGGTCCGCTGGCCGGCGTCCCGATCGCGATCAAGGATCTGATCGATGTCACGGGTGTGCCTACCACCGCGGCCGCGCACCGCCGCTTCCACTACACGCCGGAACGTGATGCACCGCTCGTGGCGCGGCTGCGTGCCGCAGGCGGAGTGATCATCGGCAAGACGAACCTCCACGAGTTTGCCTACGGCGTGACCAACATCAATCCGCACTTCGGTCCGGTGCGAAATCCGTGGGATCTGGCCCTCATTCCCGGAGGCTCGAGCGGCGGCTCGGCGGCCGCCGTCGCGGCGGGGTTGTGCGCGGGAGCGCTCGGATCGGACACGGGCGGCTCCATCCGGATTCCCTCATCGCTGTGTGGAACGGTGGGACTCAAGCCGACCTACGGCCGCATCCCGCGCACGGGCGTCGTGGCGCTCGCATGGACGCTTGACCACCTCGGACCGATCACGCGCACGGTGCGTGACGCCGCCCTGCTCCTGCGCGTGATGGCCGGCGCCGATCCCGGAGATCCGGCCAGCGTGGAGGACGCGTTGCCTCCACTAGATCAGCAGCTGGACGATGGCCTCCGCGGGATCCGAATCGGCGTGCCGCGGAGATTTTTCTGGGAGCAGACCGATCCCCAGGTCCAGGGACTGGCGGAGTCTGCGCTTCGCGTGCTCGTCGATCGCGGGGCGACCCTGGTTGATCGCGATCTGCCACACGCAGAGGATCTGATCAGCGCGGTCGCGATCATCATCACCGTGGAGGCGACCGCGTATCACGAACGGCGCCTGCGCCGATCGCTGGGCGCGTACGGCGAGGATCTGCAAATCAGGTTGCTGCGGGGGTTCTTTGTTCCTGGAACCGACTACGTGCTCGCGCAGCGGGCGCGGGCGTTCTTTACGCAGGAATTCACGGCGGCACTGCAGGGGGCCGACGTGCTCGTGACGCCGACGACGACCGTTCCGGCGCGGCCGATCGAGGAGGACCCGGCCGCCGCGCCGGCGGTCTCACTGGCCATGAGCACCGAGCTCACCCGGTTCACCGCTCCGATCAACCTGACCGGTTTCCCGGCGCTGTCGGTTCCGTGCGGCTTCACGCGAGGCGGGCTGCCCGTGGGACTGCAGATCATCGGGAAGCCGTTCGACGAGGGGACGGTGCTGCGGGCGGGCCATGCGTACGAGCAGGCAACGGAATGGCATACCCGCCGCCCTCCGCTCCAGCCCCTCACGAGATAAATGAGGTGAGCAGTCTCTTCTCGAGTTCCTTCGTGACTTCGGACAAGTCCTTGACGGTATCGACCGATCGCCAGTAGGAACGTGATTTGAAGGCCCCCAGCTGCTGCTCACTGGCCAGCTGTGGGAATGTGGTCGTCTCGTGGTCGCCCTGATCGGGCAGCAGGGATTTGACCTCCCGCGACAGCACGTAGATCCCCGCGTTCATCCAGTACGGCAGCTCCGGTTTCTCATGAAACGCCACGACCTTGTCGCTTTCGTCTGCCTCGACGATGCCGTACGGGCTGATGAACGGCGCGAGGACGATCGTGGCGAGACATCCGTTCTGCCGGTGCGCCTGAATCAGCGGTTTCAGCCTGACGTTGGTGATCACGTCGCCGTTCGTCGCCAGACAGATGTCCTCCCCAGCGCTCAGGGACTGGAAGGCGAGCTTCAACGCGCCGCCCCGGCCGAGGGGTTCAGGTTCGACCGAGTACTGGAGCTTCACGCCCCACTTCTCGCCGTTACCGAAGTAGTTTTGAATCACGTCGTGGCGGTAGCCGCACGAGATGATGATGTCCGTGACGCCCTGTGACTGCAGCCACTGCAGCTGGTAGCCGAGGATCGGGATCCCGAGGATCTCGACCATCGGCTTCGGCCGGTCTTCCGTAAACGGCCGGAGGCGCTCGCCCCTGCCGCCGGCTAGAATGATCGTCTGCATGCACGATACCTCCACCGTAGAATCTACCCAATCTGTGCACGTGACACAACCTCCACAATCCCATCAAGAGAAGTGTGTAGACGCACTTGATTGTGTAGATTGTGTAGATCGTGTAGATTGTGTAGATTGAGTCCAATGAAAGCTCCCCGAGGCATGCACGATATCCTGCCTGAGCACGCCGAGCGCTGGCGGGCGCTCGAGTCATTGATCCATGATTTTGCCGGGAGGTTCGGCTACGGCGAAATCCGCACGCCCCTGGTCGAGCACACCGATGTCTTCCAGCGCACGATTGGTGAAGCCACAGATCTCGTGGAGAAGGAGATGTACACGTTCACGGATCGAGGCGGCCGCAGTCTCTCGCTGCGCCCGGAGGGGACGGCGGGCGTGATGCGCGCGTACCTCGAGCATGGGATGGCGTCATGGCCTCAGCCAGTCCGGCTGTATTACATCGCGCCGATGTTCCGGTACGACCGGCCGCAGAAGGGCCGGTACCGGATGCACCACCAGTTCGGGGCCGAGATCATCGGCTCGCCGTCTCCTGCCGCCGACGTCGAGGTGTTGAGCCTGCCGATCCGGCTGATCCAGGCGCTCGGGCTGACCGAGGTCTCGGTGCGGCTCAACAGCGTGGGAGATGCCACGTGCCGGCCGGCGTACGTCGAGGCCCTCCGGACGTACTTCACCACGCACGTCGACCGCCTGTGCGATGACTGCCGCCGACGGCTGGCGGTGAACCCATTGCGGATCCTCGAGTGCAGGGAGCCGGAATGTCACGCCGTGGCCATGGGTGCGCCACCGAGCCGCGACTATCTGTGCGGACCGTGCCGCGAGCACCTCGAGGGCGTGAAGACGCTGTTCAGTGCGGTCGGGATCCCGTACGTCGAGGATCCGATGATCGTGCGCGGACTCGATTACTACACCCGCACCGCGGTGGAGATCTTCTCCGGCCGGCTCGGCGGTGCGCAAAACGCCGTGCTCGGGGGCGGACGATACGACGGGCTGGCCGAGCAGCTCGGCGGACCATCCACGCCGGGCGTCGGGTTCGGGCAGGGGATTGAGCGCCTGCTCCTGGTCCTTGAGGCGGAGGGACTCCGCGTCCCGCGGTCGGTGGGGCAGCACGACGGCGTGGCGGTATTTGTCGCATCGGTCGGTTCGGCGGCCGGCGTGGAAGCATTCAAACTCCTGGACCAGCTGCGCCGTGCAGGGATCCGGTCAGTGGGCGAGATGCAGGGCCGCAGCCTGCGTGCGCAGATGAAGCAGGCCGACAAACTCGGCGTCCGCTATGCGGTGATCCTCGGCGAGCAGGAGCTTGCCGCGCGGCAGGCGGGCGTGCGCGACATGCGCAACGGGACGCAGGACGCGGTGGCGCTGGATCAGGTGCTGCCGACCCTGTCGGCGCGCACGACGGAGGACCGGTAATGGCGGTCGGGATGTCCTTACCGCGCACACTGATCAGAGACATCGGCAGCCGCGTCGGGGCCGAGGTCAAGGTCCAGGGCTGGGTGAAGACGATCCGCGACCAGAAGAAGATGCAGTTTCTGCTGCTGCGTGATCACACGGGCGTGGTGCAGGCGACCGTCGAGCGGTCGCCTGCGAAGGCCGCGCTCAACGGCATCATCTCCTCTCTGACGCGCGAGTCAGCGGTCACCGTGATCGGCACGGTCGTCGCGAATCCCATCGTGAAGATGGGCGGGGTGGAAATCGTGATTCGTGAACTCACCGTCGAGGCGCCCTCCGATGGATTGATTCCCATCGACCCGGCCGGACCCGTAGAACCGAACCCCGAGGTCCGCCTCAACTGGCGGTTTCTCGACCTCCGCCGGCCGGAGACCGCGCTGATCTTCCAGGTCCAGACCGCGCTCGAACACGCGATGCGCGAGTATTGGATCCGCGAGGGCTTTGTGGAGATTCACTCGCCGAAACTCATGGGCAGCCCGAGTGAAGGCGGGGCCGAAGTGTTTGCCCTTGAATACTTCGGCCGGACCTCGTACCTGGCGCAGTCGCCGCAGTTCTACAAACAGATGGCCATGGCCGGCGGCTTCGACCGGGTCTTCGAGATCGGCCCGGTCTTCCGCGCGGATCCGTCGTTCACCGCGCGGCACGCCACCGAGTTCACGGGGATCGACATGGAGATGTCGTGGGTCGATTCTCATGAGGATGTCATGGCATTCGAGGAGCAGTGGCTCCGCTACGCGCTGGAACGGACGCAGGCGCAGTGGGGGGATGCCATCCACGAAGTGTTTGGTGTTGATGTTCGAGTTCCGGCTGTACCGTTTCCCCGCGTTAGCATGGACGAAGCCCTGGAGATCGTCGCCCGGAAGGGGCACGTGTTTCCCCCGGAACGGCGTGGTGATCTCGATCCGACCGGCGAACGGCTCCTCGGTGAGTACGCGATGGAACGCTATGGGCACGAGTTTGTGTTCGTGACCGACTATCCGGTGGACGTCCGGCCCTTCTATCATATGCGGCACCCCGATGCGCCGAAGGTGACGAAGAGCTTCGACCTCTTGTGGAAGGGCGTGGAGGTCACCACCGGCGCGCAGCGGGAACACCGCTACCACGTGCTGGTCGCGCAGGCTAAGGAGAAAGGATTGAGCCTCGAGCCGATCCAATTTTACTTGGACTTCTTCAAGTACGGCTGTCCGCCACACGGCGGATTTGGCGCCGGGCTTTCGCGGATGCTGATGGTGGTCCTCAATCAGCCAAACATCCGCGAGGTCACGTTCCTGTTCCGCGGACCGACGCGACTGCACCCCTGAAGGACGGGAACGGGGAACGGGGAACGAAGAACGGGGAACGGGGAACGAAGAACGGGGAACGGGGAACGAAGAACGGGGAACGGGGAACCGTCAAGCGAAACATTGGGTACGGTTTTGGTTCCCGGTTCCCGGTTCCCGATGTAGTATAGGGGTAGTCCTGCCGTGCGCGTGGGGTCGTAAGTTCCGATCCAACATGCTAGACACCGGGAGCCCGGCTCTGTGCGCGGATGACACGCCCCGCACTATGGGGTAGTCAGAGGCCTGCAGGAGGGCACCCACCTGCGAGAGCAGGTTCGGGAACTACGCCTTACGGCACGGCGGGAGAATGCAAGAGCGGGACGCACGCGCGTCCCGCTCTTCACTTTTGTGGCGGGATCTGCCTAGCGGCCTCCCAGGATCGCGTCCTTGGCCGCCTTGCTGACGCGGAACCTGACGACGCGTTTGGCGGGAATGCGGATCGGCTCGCCCGTCTGAGGGTTGCGCCCCATGCGGGCCTTGCGGTTGACCAGAACGATCTTCCCGAGACCAGGAATGGTAAAGGAGTTCTTTGCTTCGCGGTATGCCAGGTTGGCGAGCTCCTCGAGGAACTGATTGGCGCTCTTCTTCGAGACATCAAGCTTGCCAGCCAGGTAGTCGGCAGTTTTCGACTTCGTCATTGCCTTGGCCATCTACCCACCCCCCGTGATGAAGTATGTCCGGTTGCGAATTCCCGCGTCAATCCTGTATTTCCTGCATGAGTATAGGAAGGGCTCTATGGGCTGTCAAGGAAATTTCGCTGCTCCTGTGAAGCGAAAACCCCGGTGTGTTACGATCGGAGCGAGACCAACGTGGCGAAGGATAGGTTGGATCTGTTCAAGCAGGGTGCGGCCGACCGGCTGGCGTCGGAGGCGCCGCTCGCCGCCCGCATGCGTCCCCGCACACTCGAGGAGTTGGCCGGGCAGGAGCATCTGCTGGCGCCCGGCAAGGTGCTCCGCCGTGCCATCGAGCGCGGCGAGCTCACGTCCCTGATTCTCTACGGTCCGCCGGGAACCGGAAAGACCTCCCTGGCGCACGTCATCGCCCGCCACACCGATTCCGACGTCGAGCAGGTCAACGCCGTGACTGCGGGGGTCGCCGAACTGCGTGAGGTGATCGCCCGCGCGAAAGACCGCCGGTTGCTTCACGGCCGGCGTACGATTCTGTTCATCGACGAGATCCACCGATTCAACAAGGCTCAGCAGGACGTCCTGCTCCCGCACGTCGAGGACGGCACGGTCGTGCTCATCGGCGCCACCACCGAAAACCCGTTCTTTGAAGTCAACTCGACCCTGGTGTCCCGCTCCCGCATCTTCCGGTTGGAGCCGCTCGGCGCCGACGCGCTGCGCACGATCCTCCGGCGCGCCCTGACCGATCCGGAGCGGGGCCTGGGCGCGTTCCGCGTCGAGATCGGCGACGACGCGATCGCCCATCTGATCGAAGTCAGCAACGGCGACGCTCGCATTGCATTGAATGCGCTTGAGCTGGCGGCGATGACGACCCTGCCCAATGCGGAAGGAGTCCGGGACGTCACGCTTGCGAGCATCGAAGATGCCGCACAGCGCCGGGCGCTGGTGTATGATCGCGCGGGCGACGGGCACTACGATCACATCTCGGCGTTCATCAAGAGCATGCGCGGCTCCGATCCCGATGCGGCGGTCTACTGGATGGCGCGCATGCTGGCCGCGGGCGAGGATGCCCGGTTCATTGCCCGCCGGATGGTGGTTCACGCGGCGGAAGACGTCGGGATGGCCGATCCGATGGCGCTGGTCGTGGCCACCGCGGCGGCGCACGCGGTGGAGTTCGTCGGACTCCCCGAAGCGCGCATCCCGATGGCCGAGGCCGCCATCTACATCGCGACCGCGCCCAAGAGCAACGCCGTGGTGCGCGCCATCGGTTCCGCCATGGCCGACGTCGAGGAGCGGCGCGCGGATCCCGTGCCCATCCACCTGCGAGAACCCGGCCACCCGATGGTCGCTCAGCGCCTTGGCCACGGAGCGGGCTACAAGTACGCGCACGACTTTCCCGGTGGCTTCGTCCCGCAGCAGTACCTGCCGGACAGCGTGAAGGACCGTGTCTACTACCACCCCACGGGGGCCGGTCTCGAAGCGGAAATCCGCCGGCGCCTGGAGCGGTGGTGGAAAGGCATCAAGCGGTACGTCCCCGAATGACAGCACCGACCCACGCGTTAGACCGCAATAGGGGAGGGAGACCTGTGAGAGCTTGGAGCATCACCGCGGCCCTTGCCGTCATCGTCTTTGCCACGAGCGCGCCGTTGCAGTCTGCGCCATCGGCCGAGATCACCTTTTCATCGACCCAGCTCGCTCCGGTGGCCGAACAGGAGTGGGCTCGCAACACACTCCTGCGGCCATTCGAAGACGAAACCGGCATCCGTGTCCGCTTCGTGCCCGATCCGGAGGGGCCGTTCAACGACCGTCTGCTCGCCGAGGCAAAAGCCGGGCGTGGCTCCGTGGACATCATCGGGCAGTTGCACGGCGGCTTCCCGCTGCTTGTCGCAGAAGGCGCGGTCCAAGATGTGGCCGCGCTAATGCGGCAGCTCAATGGCCGCCCTGATCGCACGTTCCCGCCCGATCTGGTTCGGGCCGGGCAGATCGGCGGCATTCAGGCGTTCGTGCCGTGGATGCAGGCGACCTACCTCATCGCCGCCCACAAGCAGTCGATGCGCTATTTTCCGGAGGGGCGCAACCCCAACGCTATGACCTACGATGATCTGCTGCAGTGGGGGGAGAACATCCGAAGCGCCACGGGTCAACGCCGAGTCGGATTTCCGGCGGGGCCGACAGGTCTATACGGGCGATTCCTCCACGGCTATGCCTATCCGTCGTTTACTGGATCGCAGGTGAAGAAGTTCGGATCGCCAGAGGCTGTGGAGATGTGGCGATACCTCCGGCGGCTGT
>JACPRY010000176.1 GCA_016193565.1 Armatimonadota bacterium | reverse complement strand
CGCGCGGCATCCTCGTGAATCTTCGGGTTGTACTTCATCGTGCACGAGCCGAGGGGATAGAAACCTTCGTCGATGCTGAAGTTGCGGTGCGAGAGACGTGTGTAGTGGCGCACGACGTCCAGCTCGCTGACCTCGGGCAGCGCAGCCGGTTTCTCGCGCACATACTCGGCAGGGAGGAGCGCGTCGAGCGGCTCCTCGGGGACGTCGGGGGCAGGGAAGGAGTACCCGACGCGCCCCGGCGCGCTGAGCTCGAAGATGACCGGAAAATCTCGGCGCCTGGCCTGAGCATGGTCGAAGGGCCTCATCGCATCCCCTCCAGCGCCTCGACCAGCCGGTCGATCTCCGCGCGCGTGCGCTGCTCGGTCACACACAGCAACCACGCGTCCTTCAGCTCCGGATACCAGCGGACGAGCGGGGCGCCGCCCAGGATGTTGTGCGGCACCAGAGCGCGGTTGATCTCCTCAGGCGCCATCGGCGTGCGGACGACGAACTCGTGGAACGTCGGCGCATCGAACATGATCTCAAACCCGCGCAGGCCCGCAATCGACTCTTTCGCATACGCGGCCTTGCGCAGGTTCAACTCCGCGACCCGCCTCAGCCCCTGCTTCCCGAGCGTGGCCATGTACACGGCCGCGGCCAGCGCGAGCAGCGCCTCGTTGGTGCAGATGTTGCTGCTGGCCTTCTCGCGCCGGATGTGCTGCTCGCGGGTCTGCAGCGTGAGGACGAAGCCGCGACGTCCGCCGGTATCCACCGTTGCGCCGACGAGCCGTCCCGGAATCCGCCGTACGAACTCCATCCGCGTCGCCAGCATCCCAAGATAGGGGCCGCCAAAGTTCAGGTGGTTGCCGAGCGGCTGGCCTTCGCCGGCGACGATGTCGGCGCCCCATGCGCCCGGGGGCTTGAGGATCCCGAGCGACAGCGGCTCCGCGACCGCGCAGATCAGCAGTGCGCCGGCCCGGTGAGCGAGATCGGCCAGCGCCTTGCCATCTTCCAGCGAACCGAAGAAGTTCGGGTGCTGGATAATGATCGCGGCGGTACGGTCGGAGATTGCCCGCTCCATCGCATCCGCATCGGTGGTGCCGCTCCGGTAAGGAATCTCTCTGACCTGAACGCCGAGCGGCCCCGTGTATGTCTGGATGACCTGCCGGTACTCAGGATGCACACCGGTGCTGACCAGCACCTCCGAGCGTCTGGTCAGATCCTTGGCCATCACCGCGGCCTCCGCCGCCGCAGAGGCGCCATCATACATGGACGCGTTGGCCACGTCCATCGCCGTCAGCTCGCACAGCATGCTCTGGTACTCGTACCCGGCCTGCAGCTCACCCTGCATCAACTCGGCCTGATAGGGTGTGTACGCAGTCAAGAACTCGCCGCGACCGGCAAGGTGCCACACGACGCTCGGCACATAGTGATCATACGCGCCCGCGCCCAAGAAACACGCCGCGCGATCGCAGTCCAGGTTTCGCTGAGCCAGGCTGCGCAGCTGCGCGATGAGCTCAGGGTCGCTGAGGGCAGGTGGCAGTGCGAGCGGCCGGCCAAGGCGCACCTGATCCGGGATGTCCGCAAAGAGTGCCTCGAGGGAGTCGACGCCGATCGCCCGCAACATCTCTTCGCGCTCGGCCTCGGTCGCAGGAATGTACTTGTGCTGGATCCGCCGCTCGACTTCGATCCCCTTGCGGCGCGAGGTCATGCGCTTTCGCCGATCATCTTGGCGTACTGCTCTGCGGTCATCAGCGTGTTGAGCTCGTTCGCATCATCCGGCTTCACCACAATCATCCAGCCCCGGCCATGCGGATCGGTGTTCACGACCTCAGGGGTATCCACCAGTTTCGTGTTCACTTCCACCACGGTCCCGGTCACCGGCGCGTACAGGTCGGACACCGCTTTCACCGACTCGACCACACCGAACGGCTGCATGAATTTTACCTTCGCGCCGACCTCGGGCAGCTCAACGAACACAACATCGGTCAGCTTGTCGGCGGCAAACTTCGTGATCCCGACCCGGATCTTGCCGCCTTCCACCTTCGCCCATTCGTGTTCTGTGCTGTACCGGAGATCCTGCGGGTACATTACCACACTCCGCATTCCGAAAATGCGGAAACGAGGTAACGAGGAAACGAGGAAACGAGTGACTGCATCCTTGCTACGATGTCTTTGTTTCCTCGTTTCCCTGTTTCCTCGTTTCCGAAGTTGGTCTTTTATAGAAAGGAAGCTTGACGATGGTTGCGGGCGCGGCCTTGCCGCGCACCTGGACATCGATCTGGGTCCCGGCCTTCGTAAACGCTTTTGAGAGGTACCCCATGCCGATGCCCTTGTTCACCCAGGGACCGAACGTCCCGCTCGTGACCTGACCGATCTGACGGCCGCCGGCATGCAGAGCGTAGCCAGAGCGGGGGATCGCCCTCTCGGACATCTCAAACCCGACAAGCTTCCGCTGCACGCCCAGCTCCTTCTGTGCACGCAGCGCGTCGCGCCCGACGAACTCACCCTTGTCGAGTTTCACCGTCCATCCCAACGGCGCTTCCAGAGGGCTCGTCGTCTCGTCGATGTCGCTGCCGTAGAGCATGATGCCGGCTTCCAGGCGCAGCGTGTCCCGCGCGCCCAGGCCGGCCGGGACCAGCCCGTCGCGCCGTCCCGCATCGATCAGCGCCTCCCACACGCGCGGCGCCACATCCCACGGGGGCGCGATCTCAAATCCATCCTCACCGGTGTATCCGGTCCGGGAGATCAGACACCGAATCCCCGCGACGTCGACTCCCTCAGCGATGTGAAAAAACCGGAGCGATGGCAGGTCCGCGCGTGTCAAACGCTGCAGGATCGCCTGCGACGCCGGTCCCTGCAGCGCCAGCAGCGCAAATTCGGACGACCGGTCGCGGGCCCGCGCGCTGCGCGTATGCTGCTGGATCCAGGCGACATCCTTTGCGGTGGTCGCGGCGTTCACCACAAACAGAAATCGCTGCTCGGCCAGGCGAAAGACGGTCAGGTCATCGATGATCCCACCGGATGGGGTGCACATCGGCGTGTACAGGCCCTGACCGACCGCGAGGCGCGCCGCATCGTTCGTGATCAATCGCTGGACGGACTCAAGCGCGCCGGGGCCGTCGACTTCCACCTCACCCATGTGCGACACGTCGAACAATCCGGCCGATGAGCGCACGGCGCGGTGTTCCTCGACGATGCCGGCATACTGCACCGGCATCTCCCAGCCGCCGAACTCAACCATCCGGGCGCCGGAGCGGACGTGCGTATCGAACAGGCTAGTGCGCTTCAGTTGCCTCGTCCCGCTGCCGGAGCAGCGCAATGACTTCTTCGTCGTCGGTCTGGGCGAAATCCATATAGAACTGCCCGACGGCATAGAACATCGGCGGCGTGTGCAGGCAGATCACGTCGTCGGCCTCGCGGCGCAGCATCGCCACGCCTTCGGCAGGCGCGACGGGGATGGCGGCGACCAGTCCGGCCGGCCGCGCCGCCCGCGTCGCCCGCAGCGCCGCGACCATCGTGGATCCCGTCGCGATGCCGTCATCCACGATGATCGATGTCGTCCCCTCGAGAACCGGCGCGGGCCGATCCCCTCGGTACAACTGCATCCGCCGGCGGATCTCCTCGAGCTGGCGCGCGGTCTCCTCGCGCAGGTACTCGTCTGTCACGTCCAGATGGCTCACCAGGGGGGAGTCGAGGAAGACGCTGCCGTCGTGAGCGACAGCGCCAATCGCCAGCTCCGGATTGTACGGAGCGCGCAACTTACGCGGGATGACGACGTCGAGCGGAGCTCCGAGCGCCTTCGCCACCTCGTATCCGACAACCACGCCGCCCCGCGGGATCGCGAGGACGACCGGCTGCCGGTCCCGGTAATGGGCCAGCGCCTCGGCGAGTTGCTGCCCGGCCTCCCGGCGATCCTGAAAGATCATCGCCGCGTAACCCCGGTCTTCTTGGTCTACCTAGTCTACCTAGTTCGGTAACACCGCCTGCCGGCCTGCTCATAGGCCAAGCATCGGCGCAAACTGCTGCAGCGCGCCGATCACGAACGTGATGTGGTCGTCGAGCGGCACGCCCAGTTCGTCCGCTCCGCGGATCACGTCCTCGCGGTTGACGCCCCGGGCGAACGCTTTGTCCTTCATCTTTTTCCGCACTGAAGCGACGTCCACTTCCGCCAGCGACTTGCCCGGTTTGACGAGGGCGACCGCGATAATGAACCCAACGAGCTCATCGACAGCATACAGGCTCCTCTCCATCAACGTCTCGCGCGCCACGCCCGAGTAATCCGCGTGCGACAGGATCGCCCGGCACCATGTCTCGGGGACGCCGCGCCGCCGCAACTCCTCGACACCGACAACGGGATGGCCGGCTTCCTGAGATGGGCAGCGCTCATAGTCAAGATCGTGGATGAGGCCGACGGTGCCCCAAGTCTCCTCATCCTCACCGTACTTGCGCGCGTAGGCCCGCATTGACGCCTCGACGGCCAGCAGATGCTTCCGTAGGTTCGGATTTGTGATCCACTCGCAGACCAGGCCCCAGGCCTCATCCCGGGTCATGCCTGGGCATCCCTTCCGCTATACAGCCGCCGCAGCACGAAGATCTGCGCCGCGTGGTAACTGTCGTGGGTGGCGATGTCTACGATGAAATCGAAAAGTTTCCATGGGCCGACCGCGCGCTCCATCAGGCGTACCGGCGGCAGGGCGCGAATCGCTTTCACCAGCCGCCGCTGCGCCGCCTCGAGCTCCGCCTGCGCGGCGGCCCATCCTCCTGCATTTGGGTCCACGGTGCGCCAGTTATCGGCGTCTCTGTACTTCCACGTTCGGCCGGTGAGCGCATGGGTCACTCGATCCTTCCAATAGCCCATGTGCATGGCAATCTCGGCGATGTTGTGCTGGTCGGGCTGCGGGCGCCAGTGGGCTTGCTCGGCCGTTACATCCTTGATCGCCGGCAGCGGGCCTTTCCCCGCCCAATTCCTCCGCCGGTAGGTGTGCTGACAGCGCTGCAGCGCCCACGCGTGCAGCGCGTCATTGCCGCCAAGAGTAGATTTACGGCGCGCCTTCTTGTGACGTGATGCCACAGACCACCTCGTTCACGTGGAGTCTTCGTCGAATTACACCGCAAGAATCGTTACTCGTACATCGCCTCCAAAGTCAGGCAACGCACCAGTATATGATGCAAGACTGCATCATGCAATGCTACATGATGCAAGCCTGCATGATATATACCGTGTCACAGTCTGTGGGTCAGTCCTGCGGAGACCTGCCGGAAGGACTTCACCATTGGGTTATTCAATCTCCGGCGACCGGTGGCGGTCCTACGCCTGGACGGTTGCTCTTTCGCAGCGGGATTTCCGGCAGCGCCAGCGTCACGAGCAGTGCCCCGG
>JACPRY010000007.1 GCA_016193565.1 Armatimonadota bacterium | reverse complement strand
ACAGCGTAGTCGTCATCCACTGACCGGCGATACGGCAGGCAGAGAGACAGACCGCGAACCGGAGCAGGAGGAAAGAGAATGAGCCGGGATCTGCCGGATCCTGGCTCATTCATTTTGGTGCGGAAGGAGGGATTTGAACCCGCCGCGGGGTCGCTCGCCGCGCCCCCCATGAGCCTATAGCTCATGGGGCCCTCAGCGGAACATACGTCGCGGCTTCGCTCCTCCTCAGGGGGCTTCGCCCCCTCGGACGGCTTCGCTTGCGCGAAGCCATGTCACCCCCTACCACGTGAGGGAGGATTCCCTCCCTCACACTCCCTCCCCCGTGGGGGTTCAATTCACCATACACCAGAGAAATGAGCCTGAGACCATGGTGCGGAAGGAGGGATTTGAACCCCCACGGGGTTTCCCCCACAGGCTTCTGAGGCCTGCGCGTCTGCCAGTTCCGCCACTTCCGCAAACCGGCATTCTCTACGATACTTAGCGCACTCCAATTGGTCAAGTTGACTCATTCGGGTCACTCATCGTTCGGCAGGTAGCGTTCAGGCGAGCCCTAAATTATGGTGGCGAGGTTCGTATCGCATGGACATGAGGGCATTCCTTGACGAACTGAAGCGCAAGCAGGGCTATGACGGCCAGATCGTCCACGAACGCTTCATTCCACCCCGCAAGGCACGCTTCGCCGAGCTGCGCCCACCAATTCCTCAACAGCTGAAGGATGCACTCGCAACGCGAGGCATCACCCGCCTCTACCGCCACCAGGTCGAGGCGATCGGCGCGGTGCGGCGCGGCCAGCATGTTGTAGTCGTGACGGCCACGGCCAGCGGGAAGACGCTGTGCTACAACCTCCCGGTATTGGAAACCCTGCTTTCGGATCCGAGGTCGCGCGCGCTCTACCTCTTCCCGACGAAAGCCCTCGCCCAGGATCAGGCCGACGCGCTCGCCAAGTTCGACGTGCCCGGGCTCGCCTGTGGGACGTACGACGGTGATACGCCGCAGGAGCAGCGGCGCCGGCTGCGGGAACGCGCGCAGATCATCCTCACGAACCCCGACATGCTGCACATCGGGATCCTGCCGCAGCATTACAAGTGGGCGACGCTGTTCCGCCACCTCCGCTATGTCGTGATCGACGACGTGCACATCTATCGGGGTGTCTTCGGCAGCAACGTGGCGAACATCATCCGCCGGCTGCGGCGGATCTGCCGCCTGCATGGCGCAAACCCCATCTTTATCTGCACGTCGGCGACGATCGCCAATCCGAAAGAGTTCGCAGGAGCATTGGTCGGCGTGCCGATGACGGTGGTCGACGTGGACGGCTCCCCCAGCGGCTCGAGGTGGTTTACGCTGTGGAACCCGCCGATCATCGACGAAGCCCGAGCGCACCGCCGAAGCGCCTACTCGGAAGCGACTGGGATCTTCACGGAGCTCATCCGTCGCGCGGTGCGGACGATCGCGTTCACGCAGGCGCGGAAGATTACTGAGCTGGTCTACCGGTACGCCCGGCTGGATCTCGAGTCGACCCATCCCGATCTCGCGGCGCGGATCAGTCCCTATCGCGCCGGCTATCTCCCCGAGGAGCGCCGCACAATTGAACGGAGGCTGTTTCACGGTGATCTGCTGGGCGTCGTGAGCACGAGCGCGCTGGAATTGGGGATCGACGTCGGGGGACTCGACGCGGCCGTGCTCGTCGGATTTCCCGGTACGATCGCCAGTACGTGGCAGCGCGCGGGACGCGCGGGTCGGGGCACCGACGAGGCGCTGGTCGTGCTCATCGCGCTCGAAGACGCGCTCGACCAGTACCTGATGCGCAACCCCGACTATCTGTTCGAGCGGCCCGTCGAGCACGCCGTGATTGATCCCGAGAATCCGTACATCCTTGCCGGTCACCTCAGGTGCGCCGCCGCGGAGGTCCCGCTGGTCGAGCAGGATGCGGAGCTATTTGGCGCGAGCCTGCCGGAGGTCGCGAAGATCCTCGAAGAGCACGGTGATCTCGTGACCCGCCTGGGCCGCTGGTACTGGGCGAAGCGAAGCTACCCCGCCAACGAGGTCGAAGTGCGCTCAGTGTCAGGCAATACCTTCCGTATCGTCGAAGGCGTGCGCGGGCGGCTCGTCGGCACAGTGGACGGAGCGCGGGCGTTCGAGCAGGTGCATCCGGGAGCGATCTACCTGCATCAGGGTGAGCCCTACCAGGTGGAGCGGCTGGACCTTGATCAGAGGACGGCCACGGTCATGCCCTCCGATGCCGATTACTACACGCAGCCCCGTTCCACCACGGACCTGGAGATTCTCGAAGCGCTCAAGCAGCGGCCGTGGGGTCCGACCACCGCGTATTTCGGCGAGGTTGAGGTCACCACCCAGGTCATCGCCTTCGCGCGCAAGCGGCTCTTCAGTGACGAGGTCCTCAGCGAGGAACCGCTCGATCTTCCTGAAGAGCGGCTGCAGACAACGGCGCTGTGGTTTCCGATCCCGCAGGGGCTCGACGATGAGGTACGGCGCCGCGGTCTCGATCTGGCCGGCGGCATCCATGCGGTGGAGCACGCGGCCATCGGCATCCTTCCACTGTTTGCCATGTGCGACCGGTGGGATCTGGGCGGCGTCTCGTATCCTATGTATCCGGACCTGAGCGCCGCCGCGATCTTCATCTACGAAGGGCATCCCGGAGGCGTGGGCATCACCGAGAAGGGCTTCGGGCTGCTCGACGATCTCATGGCGGCAACGCTCGCAGCGATCGAGGCCTGTCCCTGCGAGGCCGGATGCCCGTCATGCATCCAATCCCCAAAGTGCGGCAACATGAACGAGCCGCTCGACAAAGCCGCGGCCATCCTGCTATTGCGTGGCCTGCTGGGGCGCGAGTCTGCGGCCGCGAAGTCATCCGCGCAGGTGGGGACGGCGACCGCGCCCCCGTATGCGCCCCGCCGGCGTCTGCACCGCCGCCGGCCATAGGCAGCCACGCGTGTGAAGCCCGTGATCGGAGTCATTGGCGAAAGCGAGTTTTCCGATCCAGCGCATCAGTCGCTGGCCGAAGACGTCGGCCGGTTGATTGCCCGCGCAGGCTACGTGCTCGTGTGCGGCGGGCTGTCGGGCGTGATGGAGGCGGCGTGCCGCGGCGCAAAGGCGGCGGGGGGAGAAACCATCGGGATTCTTCCCGGCACCGAGGCCCGCGAGGCGAATTCGTTCGTCGACATCGCTATCACGACGGGGATGGGCCAGGGACGGAACGTGGTTATCGCGCTGACGGCAGACGTGCTCATCGTGATTGGCGGCGGGTTTGGGACGCTTGCGGAGATTGGCCACGCCCTGCGGGCCGGCAAGCCGGTGATAGGATTGCGAACGTGGGACGTCTCTCGCGCTGGACGACGCGCGCCGATTACCATGGTGGAGACGCCACAGCAGGCGCTTGACGAGGTTTCGCGCGCGCTTGCGGGGCGCGCGACCCGCTGAGCGGGCGAGAGATGGCCGGCACCCTGTACGTTGTCGGGACGCCGATCGGCAATCTAGAAGACCTCACCCTGCGCGCGCTGCGCATCCTCAACGAAGTCGATCTCATCGCGTGCGAGGACACCCGGCACACGCGTCTACTGCTCACACATTACGGCATCGCGAAGCCGTTGGTGAGCTACCATGAGCACAACGAGCGCCGGCGGACGGCCGAACTGCTGCCACGGCTGGAAGCAGGCGCGTCCATCGCGCTTGTGTCGGATGCCGGGACGCCTGCGCTGTCCGATCCCGGATACGTGATCGTCCATGAGGCCACGGCGCGTGGAATACCCGTGGTCGCCGTGCCCGGCCCCAGCGCCGTCACTGCGGCCCTGGCGGTGTCTGGGCTGCCGACCGATCGCTTTGTCTTTCTGGGATTTCTCCCACGGAAATCCGGCCAGCGGAAGCGGGTCCTAGGAGAGATCGCCGCGGTCCCCTGGACGCTGGTGTTGTTCGAATCACTGCATCGTCTGCGCGACATGCTCGAGGATCTGCGCGAAGTGCTCGGAGACAGGCAGGTCGCGATCACGCGAGAACTCACGAAACGATTCGAGGAAGTGATTCGGGGAACCGTGACCGAGGTGCTTCAGCATTTCAGCGGCACCGAGCCTCGCGGCGAGTTCACGATCGTGGTAGCCGGGGCTACGCGACGTCGGGGCTGAGATGCGACGCTGGATCCCGCTGCCCGATGACTACGCCCGCGTGCACCAGGCGGTCAGCGAATCCGAAGCGCTGCTGGTGCAGCGGATCCTCGAAGACACCGGTATCCCCGTGCTGGTCCGCAGCCGGCAGGTTCCGGGTTACGGCGAGGTGATCCGTGGTGCCATCGGCGTGTGGGGGGACATTCTGGTTCCCAAAGCGTATGAAACGGAAGCACAGCGCTACGTTCAGGAGCACCTGCGCGCGCTGAAGGAGAGCACGTCGGTGGCACGATTTAGCGGGGTGATTCCGCCGCTTGTGACTCTCTTTGATGAAGGCGGCCGCATCGACGACGCCGCCAGCGAGAGACAGATCGAGTTTCTCATCGCGGGCGGCGTCCACGGCATCTTGGCGCTCGGCAGCACGGGTGAGGCGATGCATCTCTCGGCGGACGAGCGGCGGGAGTTTGCGAGGCTGGTGGTCCGGCAGGTGAACGGCCGCGTGCCGGTGCTCGTCGGTTGTCTATCCACCTCCACGGACGAAGCCGTCGCCCTGGCGCGCCACGTCCAGGAGATCGGCGCCGACGGCGTGGTCGTCATCCCGCCATACTACTGGAGTCCGAACGATACGGCGATTGAGACGCACATCGGCGCAGTCGCCCGGGCGGTCGAACTTCCGGTCCTCATCTATCACTTCCCGGCCGTCATCGGGCGCATCATTCCGGCGCCGCTCGTGGCGAAGCTTGCGCAGGTTCACGCGAACGTGCTCGGGATCAAGGAGACGATCGATAGCGTGAGCCACATCCACGAGGTGATTGCGCGGCTCAAACCGGTGAAGCCGGAGTTCAGCGTATTGTGCGGGTTCGAATTTCACTTGCTTAACACACTGCTGTCTGGCGGCGACGGAGCGATCCCGGCGATCGCGAACTTCGCTCCGCAGCTGTCGGTCGCCGTGTACGAGGCATACCGGAAGGGGCGAATTGAGGAAGCCGCAGCCCTGATGCGCGCCCGCCTGGAACTCGCAACGCTGTACCAGCTCGACGCGCCCTTCTTCGTCGTGGTGAAGGAGGCCATGGCCATCCTGGGCCTGATTCCTAAACCCATCATCCGGGCTCCCGCGCCGCCGCTTACCGACGAAGGCCGGAGCCGGCTGCGGACCCTTCTCACGTCCGCTGGGTTGCTTTGAGACCGAAGGTCATCTTCTTTGATTATGGCGGCACGCTGGCCTACGTGGATCCGCCGCCGGAACGGATTTGGCTCCACCTGCTGAAGGAGCTGGGATTCACTCCGAATCCCGCGGCATTTGGGGAGGCGTTCCAGATCGCCAATGAGACGGCGGGCAGGCTGAACATCTACGACTACCATGGCCGGATGCGGGAGTACTGGCGTCGGTACGATGGACTTATCTTTGAACGACTCGGAATCGATGACCCGCGGGGTGTCCTGGCCGATGCGATCAACGCTGGATTCGGGCGGCCAGACTGGTACCATCTCTATCCAGATGTCCGCGAGACCCTACAGGCGTTGCGGTCGAATGGTTATCAGTTAGGCATCATCTCCAATAACGTGGACGAGATGTTGGAGCGGCTGCAGCAGCTTGGCTTAACGCGCGATTTCAACACGGTGACGTATTCACAAGAGGCGCGAGCCGACAAGCCTGACCCGAAGATCTTCCGGCTCGCGCTGGACCGCGCTGGATGCCGTCCGGACGAAGCCGTCCATATTGGAGACAGTTACGAAGCCGACGTGGTCGGAGCCCGGCAGGCCGGCATCTCGCCGATCTTCATCGATCGAGATGAACGGCACGTCGGCGTGGATTGCCTGCGGATCACGGATCTGCGGGAGGTGCTGCCTGCCGTTGGTTCACGCCTGTGACGTGGAGCCAGTTTTTGAGACGAACTCGGTCCGGACGAGTTACGGCACGGGGCCATAGGCACTCGGGAACTCGCAGCGCACGCCGTTCTTCAAATTGACCCACTATCAGACAGTCCCAGAGATTGACAGCCGCACCCCATCCTCCTAGAATGGCGCCAAAGCGGTGACGGAGCGGGAGTAGCCGTCGTCCGATCCTCAGAGCGAGCCGGAGAGGTGAAAGCCGGCGGGAGGTCGGCGGTGAACATGGCTCCAGAGCTGCGGCCCCAAAAAGTGAATAGTGAATCGTGAATGGTGAATCAAAGACCATTCACTATTCACCAGTCACCATTCACCAAGTAGGGCCCGCCGGATGGCTACCGTGAACGAGCCAGGGTATCGGGAGTGAGTTCCCCGTACCTGTGACGAGCAGAGATTTGGGTGGTACCACGAGAGCACTGCCTCTCGTCCCATGGGGATGAGAGGCTTTTGTTTTCCGGGAACGGGGAACCGGGAACGGGGAACGGTGACAAGCGAATGGTTCTTGGGTTGAGGTGAGTGCGGTGAGCGACAACAGGTACTACATCACAACCGCAATCGACTACGTGAACGCGAGCCCGCACATCGGGCACGCGTACGAGAAGATCATTGCCGACGTGCTCGCGAGATTTTACCGGCTGCGGGGCGCCGAAGTCTATTTCCTCACCGGAACCGATGAGCACGGCCAGAAGAACGCCACCTCGGCGGCCGCGGCCGGCAAGCCTGTGCGAGAATTCGTGGACGAGAACGCGGGGCGGTTCCGCGAACTCGCGACGCTGTTGAATCTCTCCATCGATGACTTTATCCGTACGACAGAACCCCGACACGCCCGGGGCGTGGAGGCGATCTGGAAGCGCGTGGCGGCCGCGGGCGATTTCTACAAGAAGAACTACCAGGCGCTGTACTGCGTCGGTCACGAGGCGTTCGTGACGAAGAGCGACCTGGTGGACGGCAAGTGTCCCGCCCACGACGCCGAGCCGATCGTGATCGAAGAAGAGAACTACTTCTTCCGTCTGTCCAAATACCGGTCACAGCTGCGCCGGCTCTTCGAAGAGCGCCGAGATTTCGTAGTCCCGGCCAGCCGCTACGGCGAGATGCTGAACTTGATCGACTCCCTTGAGGACATCTCGGTCTCGCGGCCGCTCGAGAAACTGTCGTGGGGCATTCCGGTGCCCGGCGATCCGACGCACGTGATCTACGTCTGGTTTGATGCGCTGACCAACTACATCTCCGCCATCGGTTTCGGGGGGAAGGACGAGGCATTTGGCGCCTGGTGGCAGGCCAGCCATCACCTGATCGGTAAGGACATCAACCGCTTCCACTCGCTCCTGTGGCCGGCCATGCTGATCTCGGCCGGCGTGGAACCGCCGCGCCAGGTCCTGGTCCACGGGTTCATCACC
The DNA here is from genome assembly GCA_016193565.1 of Armatimonadota bacterium. Taxonomy (GTDB): domain Bacteria; phylum Sysuimicrobiota; class Sysuimicrobiia; order Sysuimicrobiales; family Kaftiobacteriaceae; genus JACPRY01. The sequence continues at coordinate 28,065 of JACPRY010000007.1, read as the reverse complement.
GTGGAGGGCCAGAAGATCAGCAAGACGCTCGGCAACGTCATCGATCCCGGCCAGGTGGCCAAGGAACTCGCGGCGGCCTCCGGAGCGGCCATCGAGGTGTGCGTCGATGCGATCCGGTACTTCCTGCTCCGCGAGATCCCGTTCGGAGAGGATGGGGACTTCAGCCGCGCAGCGCTGGTGCACCGGTTCAACGCCGACCTGGCCAACGACTACGGCAACCTGCTGAACCGCACGCTGCCGCAGATTGAGCGGCACTTTGAGGGCAAGGTTCCCACCCAAGGCGACGAGCGCGGCGGGGATGGCTCGCTCCGCGAGACCGCGGTGAACGTCGCGTCGGCGATCGGGGGCTACATCGATCGCCAGGACTTCAAAGGCGCACTAGAAGAGATCTGGCGGCTGCTGGGCGTGGCGAACAAGTACATCGACACCGAGGCGCCCTGGACCGCGGTCCGCACCGACCGCGAGCGCGCCGGGACGGTGCTCTACAACACGCTGGATGCGTTGCGCATCGCGACGATCCTGGTCTCACCCTGGCTGCCGAGTGCGGCGGCCATCATCTGGACGCAGCTCGGGATCGAGACGCCGCTCGGCACGCAGCGGCTCGAGGATGCGACGCGCTGGAGCCGCCTCAAGGCGGGCACGCCCGTGCGACCGGGTGCGCCGGTGTTCCCGCGCATCGAAACCAAGGGGACCACAGCGGAGAAGACACAGCAGATCGGAGGACCCAAGGTGGACAACACGATCAACATCGAAGAGTTCAAGAAGCTCGACATCCGCGTGGGAGAGATCGTCTCGGCCACGCGCGTGCCTGGGACCGACAAGCTCATCGAGATCAAGGTGGATATCGGCGGTGACGTGCGGACACTCGCAACCGGACTGATCCCCTTCTACCAGCCGGACGATCTCGTGGGGAAACGCATCATCGTGCTCGCCAACCTCGAACCGCGCCGGGTGCGCGGCATCCAGTCGCAGGGGATGCTGCTGGCGGCGGAGTGGGAGGGCAAGGTGGCCCTGCTAACAGTGGAAAAGGACGCGCCGAAGGGAGCAAAGATCAGTTAGACTTTCTACGAGATGAAACTACTGAGATTCCATCACGCGTTCTGGTTGCTGCTGATCGTCGCCCTGCTCCTGGGATCGCTTCCCGCCGCCGCGGCGGACGCCGATGAGCGGGAGGTCCAGCTCGGCCGGGTGTATGCCCGGCAGCTGGAGGCAGAGTACAAGGTCATCACCGACCCGGCGATCGTCGAGCGCGTCTCGCGCATCGGCACCGAGGTGGCCGCGGCGTCCGACCGCCCGGGCCTCCCGTATACGTTCAAGGTCATCGATCTCGATTTCGCGAATGCCGTGTCCCTTCCCGGCGGCTTCATCTATGTGACGAAAGCGATGCTGTCGTTCGTCCGCTCGGATCACGAACTCGCCGCGGTCCTCGCGCACGAGATTGCGCACGCCGCGCACCGGCACCAGCTGGAGATGATCCGGCGCAGCAATCAGGCGGCGTTCTGGACGTTGATCATCGCCCTGGTCACGCGGGATGCGAACCTCGCGCAGGGCGCGCAACTGGTCGGGACGAGCATGCTGAGCGGCTACACGCGAGAGCTCGAGCGCGACGCCGACCTCGCTTCAATCGCCTACTTGCTGAACACGAGATACACTCCAGTGGCCATCCTGACCGTCATGGAGCGCGTGCTGCGTGACGAGCGATGGCAGCCCAAGGTCGATCTCGGCATCTTCCGGGCCCACCCGATGGTCGAAGAACGGGTGGCGTATCTCGAGGACGATTTGCGCCGGCGCGGCATCCCCATCATCCGCCGTATCGCGGCCAACTACCTCCGGCTGACCACGCGGACGATCGCGGAGCAGGGCCGGCCCATCGGAGAACTATTCGTCAACGACACGTTGGTGCTGCGTCTGCCGGATCCGGATCGCGTGCAGACCGCCGCCGCACGGTTGGATCGGTTCTTCAATACCGACCCGCAGCCGTTTGAGGTGACCTCGCGCGCCGTCGAGGGAGGCCCCGGGATTTTCGGCGGGGGCGCCCTGGTTATTACCGTCACGCCGGGCGACGCCGCATTCCTGGGGACGACGGCCGCGGATGCCGCCGTGTCGATCCAGGCGAAGCTGCGCTGGGTCATCGAGCAGGACATCCGCACACGAAAGCTCAACGGATAACGCGTCCGTGGACCTCCATGTGGCGTTTCTGCCGCAACTGGTCCGGCCCGGCCGCCAAGTCTGCATCGTCATCGATGTCATCCGGGCCAGCACCTCGTTGATCACACTCGTCGAGCGCGGCGCTTCGCGCATTCTCGTCGCATCCGACGTCGCGGCGGCGCGGCGGATGGCGTCGCGGTACGATGGCGCGGCGCTCGCCGGCGAGCTGGAAGGGCTCGCGCCACCGGGGTTTCAGTATGGCAACTCCCCCGTCGAGCTCTCGACGGCCAGTGTCGCGCGGCGCCCCGTCATCTTTGTCACCACGAACGGGACGGCCGCGATCCGGGCGGTGGAACAGAATGGCCCCGTGCTCGTCGGTGCACTCCGCAACGGCGCGGCGGTCTGCTCGGAAGCGTGGGACGCGGCGTCCGGGCAGCGCGCGGATCTCACGCTCGTGTGCGCGGGACGCGAGGGCGCCTTTGGAATCGACGACGCCTACACGGCCGGGTATCTGGCCGCGCGCCTCATGGACGTTCACGAGTGGACCCTGACCGACGGCACCGACGCAGCCCTGCGCCTGTATCGCAGCGAACCGGATCCGCTGGTCCTGTTCCGGCGCTCGGCGGCCGGACAGAATGTGATCCGGCTCGGGCTGAGCCAGGATGTCGACTACTGCGCCGAGCGGGACCGCAGCAGCGCGGTGCCGAGACTCGGACGCGAACTCGTCATTCTCGAGTCTGAGACCTGAGGAGGTCTGCTATGCGCGCCGGGTTCATGATCATGCTGGTTGTCCTTGGTCTCGCCGATGCGGCCGGGGCGGCGGGGGTCACCATGAAAATGAACGGTGACATCATCATCCCCGCCGGCACCGTTCACGAAGGACTCGCGATGACGATGAACGGCCGCGTCCAGGTCAACGGGACGTTGCGCGGCGACGCCGTCACGATGAACGGCGACATTGTCGTCAGCGGAACCGTGACCGGATCTGTCCGTACCTTCAACGGCAACGTCACGCTGCATCGCACGGCCCGGGTCGAGGGAGACGTCGCCGCCGTGAACGGCCGTGTTCAGCAAGAGGCCGGGGCTGTCGTCAGAGGGCGCATCGCGCAGGGCTCGATCTTCCGAAGCGAACCACCGCAGTCGGAGCAGCCGACGCCGCCCCCGCAGCCGACGTGGCGGGAGCGATGGCGCCCCTGGAGCTGGGACTGGTCCTGGCCGGGTCCGGTCGTCCGCGTGGTGGCTGCCTGGGCGACGGTCGGGTTCATTGTGCTTACCGCACTGATCGCGCTGCTCGTTCCGAACCAACTGCGACGGATCGCCGATGGCCTCTCGGCGATGCCCGGCCAGGCGCTGCTCGCCGGGCTGGGTGTCTGGGTTGTCCTTCCGCTTCTTGCCGTCACGCTGGCCGTCAGCATCGTGGGGATCCCCGCCCTGGTGTTGATGCCGCTCACGGTCGGGCTGCTTGCCGTCTTTGGGTTCGCGGCGAGTTCGATGCTGCTGGGAAACCGGCTGGGAGATGCGATGCGGCGCCAGACCAGTCCCGTTGGAGACACAGTGATCGGCGCCGTCGTGCTCGGCGTGCTCGCGCTCATTCCCGGGGTGGGGTGGCTCGCGATCTTTCTCGCCGTCACATGGGGCATTGGTGGAGCAGTGCTCCTGCTTGCGTACCGCGTGCGGCGCCCCATTCAACCTCCGCCTTCTGGTTCCTAGGCCTTCATTTCCCGATTGACAGGTTCATCCCGCTCGGTTACGCTTTTGGGCGGCGTAAAACTGACCGTCCGGTTTCCTTTTTTGCAGAGAGGAATAACGATGCCGAAGGTGACCGTAGAGTACGAGCAGCATCAGCGTGACAAGATTCTTCAAGCCGCGACGGCCTGTTTCTGCCGCCGCGGGTACCATCGCACCACGATTCAAGACGTCTGCGAAGAAGCCGGTCTCAGCAAGGGCGGTCTGTACACGTACTTCCAATCCAAAGAAGAATTGCTCGCCGCCGTCGTCGAGCACAGTTTCATGGGAGGCCTGGACGAAGCGATGCAGGCGGTGGGCGCGGAGCAGACGGCGATGGAAAAACTCGATCTGGTCGCATCGACGATGCTGTCGCGTCTCACGGGCGGCGAGCCCGACCCGGCGCATTCCCCGCAGCTGCTGATCGAGATCTGGGCCGAGGCTTCGAAGAACCCGCAACTGAATGCGCTGTGCGCGGCCGGGTATGTGCGATGGCGGGCGTTTCTGGCTGGGCTGCTGCGCGAGGGGATCGCCGACGGGCATATCACGCCGGAGGTCGATCCCGATGAACTGGCCGCGATTCTCGTGGCGATGTTCGATGGGCTTATGGTGCAGGAAGGTATGACGAAGGCGCGGGTGGATTGGACGCGCGCGGTGGCCACGCTGCGAAACGGTTTGCTCGAGGGCATTCTCACCCCGCGTGCGCGCGCGGATGGTCTTTCCCTCCCCCCTCCCTCTCCCTCAAAGGGAGAGGGCATGGAATTTGATTGAAGGCGGAGCACAGACATGAGGAAGTGGGTGGTCGTGATAGTCATTCTCGCGGTCGTACTGGCGGGGGGCGTATTGGCATCCCGCCGGCGTCCGGCCGCGACGTCCCCGCAGGCCGCCGCGCAGCCAACTGAGGAGCCGGCGGTGGTCGAGGTCGTGGCCGTCCGGCGCGGCACGATCGAGCGCACGCTCGAGCTGAGCGGCTCGATCATCTCCGCGCAGGAAGTCCACGTGACGCCGAGGATGGCTGGCAAGATCGCCGCCCTGCTGGTCGGAGAAGGATCGCATATCGCGCGCGGTCAGGCCGTCGCGCGGCTGGAGGCGACGGAGTTGATCGCCCAGGTCGCGCAGGCCGAGCAGGCGGTAAAGCAGGCGCGGGCCGGACAGGAAGTCGCCCGGGCGCGCCTCGCGGCGCTGCAGTCCGGGGCGCGATTACAAGAGCGGGCTCTGGCCGAGAGCGCGGTGCGGCAGGCGGAAGCCAACCTCAAGAATGCGGAAGCGACGGCGATCCGGTTGCAGCAGCTTTTTGAGGCCGGTGCGGTCAGCCGGCAGGAGCTGGATGCAGCCGTGCTGCAGCGCGATGTCGCCAGCGCGCAGCTGGAGTCAGCGAGGCAGCAGCTGAGCCTGGTGCAGACCGGCGCGCGAGAGGAAGATCTCCGCACGGCCCGGGCCCAGGTCGTTCAGGCCGACGCGGCTCATGCGGCTGCCGTGGCGTCACTCAATCTTGCCCGCGCGCAGTTGAGCGATGCGACGGTGCGCGCGCCGTTTGCTGGCCGCATCGCAGAGATTCCCGTGACCGTGGGCGAGTTTGTCGCGCCCGGCATGAATATCGCTACGTTGTATGACGATCAGCGGCTCGAAGTCGAAGTCGCCGTCGGCGAGCGCGATCTGCACCTCGTCCGGCCTGGGGCCGCTGTCACGCTGTCCCCCGAAGCCCTGCCGGGCCGCACGTTGCGCGGCGCGGTGCGGCTGGTGCTGCCGGCGGCCGATCCCAGTAGCCGCACGGCCAAGGCCCGTATCACGCTGATCGATCTGCCAACCGGCCTGCTGCCCGGGACCTTTGTGCGCGCGGCGATCGTAGTTGAACGGCGAAGCGAGACGCTGCTGATTCCGCGCCAGGCACTGCGGGCGGGCGGCGAGGTCGCCATTGTCGAGGGCGGCGTCGCCCGGCTGCGGACGGTTACGACCGGACTTGAGCAGGGGGCGCTGATCGAAGTCACGGCCGGATTGCGTGGAGGCGAGCAGGTGATCGTGCTCGGACCAGAGGCACTGCGGGACGGGCAACCTGTCAAGGTGGTGGTCCGCTGATGTCGCTGTCCCGGCTCGCCATTCGCCGTCCCGTCTTCGTGCTGGTGCTCATCGCCTTCCTCGCGGTGATGGGTCTCATCTCCTACGGCCGCATGCCCGTGGAGCTGTTCCCGAGCGTGCAGTTCCCCTTCGTCACGGTCATCACGTCCTATACTGGCGCCGGCCCGGAAGAGGTCGAGACGCTTATCACGCGGCCGCTCGAAGAACAGGTGAGCTCGCTGACGAACGTGCGGCGCGTGTTCTCGACGTCTGCCGAAGGCTCATCGATTGTCGGGATCGAGTTCAACCTCGGCACCAACCTGGAAGCCGTGACCGCCGACGTCCGCCAGCGGGTGGACCTCGTGAAAGGCTCGTTCCCGCGTGACGCCAACGACCCGACCGTCCAGAAGTTCGACTTCAGCTCGCAGCCGATTCTGTTGCTCGGGATGGGCGGGCGGCTAGGCGGGTATGAGCTGCGCCAGCTCGCGGAGAACGTGATCAAGCCGCGGCTCGAGCGCGTGGAGGGAGTCGCGGCGGTGACGATCACCGGCGGCCGGACCCGCGAGATCCGCGTCGAGATTAGTCAGGACCGGCTGCGCGCGCTCGGCCTGTCGGCCCTCGACATTGCCGATCTCCTGCGCAAGGAGAACCTCAACGTCCCAAGCGGCCGCATCCGGCAGGGGCAGGAAGAGTTTCTCGTCCGCGTCGTCGGCGAGCTCAAGTCCCTTGAGGAGATCGCCGAGCTGCGCATCACCCGGACCGGCGCCTCACCGGTCCGTCTCGGCGACGTCGCGGTGATCCGTGATACGTTCAAGGATCCCGACCGGCTCACCCGGCTCAACGGCCGGGAGAGCGTGGGGATCGCGGTGCAGAAGCAGGCCGGCGCCAATACGGTGAGCGTCGCGGACGGGGTCACGGCCGCCATTGCGCAGCTCCGCCCGGCGCTGCCGCGGGGTGTCGAGATCGCCGTGGCGCGCGACGACTCGCTGTTCATCCGGGAGTCCGTGAACGACGTCCAGGGCAACTTGATCCTGGGATCGGTCCTGGCCACGCTCGTGGTCTTCCTGTTCCTCCACAACATCCGCAGCACGGCGATCATCGCGCTCGCGCTGCCGGCCGCGATCGTCGCGACCTACATCCCGATGTTCTTTGCCGGATTCTCGCTGAATGTGCTCTCCCTGCTGGGCCTCGCGATCGCGATCGGCTTGATGATCGACAACGCGATCGTCGTGAACGAGAACATCAGCCGCCACCTGCAAGAGGAACCGGATCCGAAGGTGGCGGCCGTCCGGGGCGCGTCTGAGATCGAGCTCGCGGTCATGGCGAGCAACCTGGCCAACGTTGCGGTCTTCATCCCCATCGCGTTCATGCAGGGGCTGGTCGGCCAGTTTTTCCGCCAGTTCGGCTTGACCGTCGTTTTTGCCAACCTGTTCAGCATCCTCGTCGGGTTCACCCTGACCCCGATGCTCTCGAGCCGCGCGCTCCGCCCGCCGGTCGCACACGCCCAGCCGGCCGGGGGGATCCGCGGATGGGTCGATCGGTTCTTCGCACGCTGGGATCGCGTGTATGACCGGCTTGGATCGCGGTACCGTACGGCGCTCGGGTGGGCGCTGTTGCACCGCGGGCGCGTCATGCTGATCGCCGCGGTCCTCTTTGTGGCCAGCCTCGCGCTGGTGGCCTCGCCCCTGATCGGTAAGGAGTTCTTCCCGACCGGCGATTTCGGGCAGTTCCAGGTCGACGTCGCGCTGCCCCCGGGCGTGTCGCTCGTACAGACCGACCGGGCGACCGCCGCGGTGGAGCAGCGGATCGCGCAGCTCTCTGAGGTGGACGCGTTCTTCACGATCGTGGGCGGTTCAGACACGGGGTTTGGCTTCTCCGAGGTGGGCACGCAGCGCGCGCAGATCTTCGTCAATCTCGTGCCGCGCGAACAGCGGGCGCGATCTGTCAACCAGGTCATGGACGATCTGCGGGCGCGAGTGCGCGACGTCGCCGCCGCCACGATCAAGATCAGCTCGCAAGGGGTCGCCGGCGGAACGGCGCCGGTCGTGATTGAAGTCACCGGCCCGGATCCCGCGGTGCTCGAGACTCTGGCGGCGCGGGTGAGGGCGATCGTCGCGGCCACCCCGGGCACCACCAATGTGGACACGAGCCTGCGCACCGGGAAGACCGAGGTGCAGGTGCGGCTGGACCGCACGCGGCTGGGGGAGTTCGGGCTGTCGACGGCGGAGATCGGCGCGCAGCTGCGGACGAATATCGAAGGCGCGCCGGTGACGCAGTATCGCGTGGGTGGCGATGAGTTCGACATGACGGTCCGGGCGCAGCCGGCCGACCGCGACGCGCTCGAGAAGCTGGGCGAGATGCGCGTCGGCGCCGTGAACGGCACCTCGATCCGGTTGAGCGACGTGGCTCAACTCGAGCTGCGGCGCGGTCCAGTCACCATCGACCGGCTCAATCGCCAGCGGTTGGTCAACGTGACCGCGGGACTGTCGGGACGGCCGCTCGGCGCAGTCGTCTCAGAGGTGCAAACCACACTGCGGACGCTGACGATCCCGCCGGCCTATGGTGTGCGGTTCGGCGGCGAGGCCGAGTTTCAGCAGGAGACCTTCCGCGACATGTTCTTCGCGCTGGCGCTGGGCATGTTGCTCGTCTACATGACGATCGCAGCGCAGTTTGAGTCGCTGCGCAATCCGCTGGCCATCATGGTCAGCGTGCCGCTCGCGGGCATCGGCGTATTCTTGATCCTGCTCGTCACCCGTACGACCGTGAACCTCATGTCGTTGCTGGGCATCATCATGCTGGCCGGCATCGTGGTGAACAATGCGATCCTGCTCATCGAGTTCACCACACAGCTCCGCTCGCGCGGCTTGCCGCGGCGCGAGGCGCTGTTGCAGGCGGGACACACTCGCCTGCGTCCGATCCTGATGACAGCGCTCGTGTCCATCATGGGCGGGTTGCCCGTGGCGCTCGGTCTGGGCGCCAGCGGTGCAGAATGGCGGCGGCCGCTCGGGATCGCCGTACTCGGCGGGATGCTGACCTCGACCTTCCTGACGTTATTTGTCATCCCCGTGATGTACACGCTGCTCGAGGATCTGATGCTGCGCGTGCGCGGGCGTCAGGCCGCCCCGGCGGGCGCGATGCAGCCGGTCGCCGGCGCGTCGAACGGAGAACCGCAAGAGAAGTAGACCGGTCAGTTCCGCCTGGCCCACCAGAACACCACCCCGACGGCGGCTCCGCCGAGATGGGCCAACGCCGACACGTTGCTTGCGCCGCGGACCTGGAGGTACGCGCCGAGCAGCTGAAACGCGATCCAGATCAGCCCCCATCCGTACGCCGGCAGCCGGATCCACTGGAAGTAGAAGAAATAGCGCATCAGAAATCCCAGCCGCGCCTTCGGGAACGTCAGGATGTAGTAGGCCAGCACGCCCGAGATCCCGCCACTCGCGCCGATGACCGGAATGTCCGACCGGGGATCCAAGGCGATGTGCGCGAGATCTCCCACGAGGGCGGCGCCGGCAATGAGCAGCAGGTACCGCCATCCGCCGACGTAGTCCTCCACGTTATCTCCAAAGACGACCAGGAAGTACATGTTCCCAATGAGATGCAGCAGACTCCCGTGGAGGAGAAATGAGGTGACAAAGGTGAGCCCGCCGGCCCGCATGGCCTGCGCCGGAATCAACCCGAACTCCCGAACGGCGACCTCCAGGTTGAAGAACGCTCTGATGCTGAACGCGACGATGAATGCGACCAGCGTCCAGGTGAGCACCGGCGCGCGCGCGAGCGCCGACTGATCGTATTCCACGGGCATGCCGAGGAACGCCGGGAGGTACTTCCAGTATTCGTCTGGGGCCTCTGTTCCCCAGCTGCGGTTCGCGCGGTCCTTGATCGCTTCGTTCGCTGCCGTGGCGAGGATCTCGCTCGCCTTCTCCGGCAGCGGGGGCTCTGGAGCCGGGGGTGGCAGGGGACGGAGGTGCTCGAACTCCTGCGGATCAAACCAGACGAAATGGCACGCGCGGCACACGTCGACCGCGGGGCCAGTCCCGTTGAGGGACACGAGCGACATACGCTGATCACAGACGGGACAGGCCCGCCCCCGGGGCGCGCCGCCGTCCCGGGCGCGGGTCCACAGATCCGTCACCTGTTCCCCCGCCGCGTTCCGCCGGAGTACGCCCATGCCGACCGCGCGTCCGCCGCAAGACGCGCACGCCCAGACGACTCCGTGATGTACGGGAGTGCGGGTCAGCGCCTTATGGTCATTCGGGCAGGTGAACACACTCGTGCTTCTGCCCGGCGCATTGCTGTTAGAGTCGGAGGATGCGACGAGGGGTTAGTCGTGTTCGCGGGGCGGATGCTCCCGGAGCCGGCGAACGACGACTTCGAGCATCCGAACGGCCAGATCAGGATTCTCTTTCAGCATCGCGCGGAAATCCCAGCGCACCAGCTGCAGACAGCGGGTCTGCGTCTTCGCGGTCACCGTGGCGGTGCGGACACGCTCTTCCATCAGCGCCATTTCGCCGAAGAACTCGCCGGCGCCCATCTCGCGGAGTTTGTGCCCGTCGTGGGTCACCTCGACCGTACCGTCGGCGACGAGGAAGAAGCCGACACCGGGATCGCCCTGCTTGACGATCACCGCGCCCGGCTCGTAGACGCGCTCTTTCATCGAGCGGGAGATCCACTCCAGCTCTTTCGGGGGGAGCGCGCTGAAGATAGGCACTTTCTTCAGTCGGTCGAGAGCTGAGGCCGCCATTCGCGTCCTCTGACTGTTCTCTCCTTGCCACGCGTTCCCTGCCGGCTCAACCTGGGGGCCGCGACCGGCGCCCGACCATCGGGCGGCAGCCGACACCCTACCGGTTCCGATGACCCTAGAGGCGATCAAGGCCGCGCTGGCACAGTACTCCGGCACGCGGTAGCGTAGGTCGACGACGTGCAACTGCGACGAGAGCCCGGCGACGGGCTCTCGTTCTCTGTTCAGGAACGGCGGGCCACTGACTGTCTCTGCCGCCCTTGGCGGTGCATTTCCGTCATGACGAATTGCTCATAGACCTCCCGACTTCGGATGTGGTCATTGGTGAGAAGCGACAGCACCGGATTCGGATCGATGAGCTGGTTCCGTCGTGGTGGCTCGACGTACTGACGATAACTGCTCCAGGGGTAGTCCCGGGGATGCGCGACTAGCCTTGCGTCAACAGGGTTAAGGTGGACGTAGCAAGTTGCTTCAAGGAGGTATGCATCATCAACGATGATTCGGCTCTTATAACGGTTGTTGAAGGTGTGGCCGATTCGGCCATGGCGACGGTTGAAGCGATGTGCGTAAAGACTGTGGAGGCGGTACATGGCTTCATCCATGTTGGGTTCAGTGATCTGCAGCACCAGATGGACATGATTCGACATCAACACGTACGCGAGGAGCCGGACCTTGAGCAGTTTGAAGCTGGCGGTCAGCGCGTGAAGGTAAATTGAGCGATCCACGGTGTCCACGAAGATATTCTGCTTGTTGTTCCCACGAGCAAAGACGTGGTAGATGCCCCCTGCGACAATGATGCGTGGATCTCGAGGCACGCTTTTCCCCCACATCCGGTGCCTGGCACCATTTCCGCCCAGAAACGGTGCCTGGCACCGATTTTCGGCCAAATTCTTACATGGGGGGCCAGGGCGGGTCGATAGCCCAAATGGGCTATCATGGTGCCGGGGCGAGGTTGTGTGGATTTCGAGGGGGGTTCGTCAAAGAGAAGAAAGTGGCGCGCCCGGAGGGACTTGAACCCACGACCTTTGGCTCCGGAGGCCAACGCTCTATCCACTGAGCTACGGGCGCGCAGCCCGATTATATCAACCGTGCCCGCACGCAAACAAGGAATTCGCCCTTGCGGTTATCACGATGTGACGCTCCTCGATCTACGGGGCCGCGTGCTCGCGTATGCCCACACGCTCTCAGTGCACGGCAGCACAGTCGGCGTGACGGGCGCGACCTTTGCCCCGAGCAGTCTCAACCGGCTGGCAACAGGACGCGCGCGTGTCACCGCGATCTCCGCCGGCCGCCCGGTGCTGGTGCTGAGAGGCCTCCGGCTCAGGATGCACGCCGGCGTGGAGTTGCCCGAAGGCGGTTGGGTCTGTGAGGCCGCCGTGGGCACGTTCTCTGCTGCAGAGAAGCCGTAGCCGTTTTTCACGCCGGTCTAGGGCTGCGCCACGAGTGGCATATCCAGATGAGCCGTTCAGATCGTCGGCGGAGAGTGCCCTCTCGTGGAAGAAGCAACCGAGATTGAGCAATCCCTACTAAGCGGTTTCATTCGCGACCGTTATCTGCTCGGGCGGGCGATGGAATTGGGCTTCAAACCCGACCTGATGCCTCACAACCTCGGGCGCGTCCTTTCCCGCACGCTCGTCGACGTCTGCGGCAACACGGAGATGCCGCTCGAACCGGTCGCCGTCGGGGCGATGCTCAAGGAGCGGGGGATGATGTCGCCGGAGATGCGCCGGTTCCTGGATGCCATCGTCGCCGCGCCGGAGCCCGACGCCTCGCAGGTCATGGCCTACGTCGACCTCCTCAAGGCGAGAGCGAGCCGGCTCCGCCTCGTGGAGGTCAACAAGAGCATCTCCGACTATCTGGAAAATGAGCGGCAGGACGGCGGCGACGTCGTAGACTTTGTCGGAGCCGTGATCCCGTCGCTCCTCGAGATCCAGCAGCAGCGCCTCAGCCGCACGTCCCCGCCGGCCAACGAGATCGGCGCCCGCATCGTGGGTGAGATCATCCGCGGCCACGCCGGCACCACGCTCGGCTACTCGCTGTCGCCGTTTGACCGGCTCACCGAGATCCTCTCTGGGCTGCGGCGCGGATTCTACTACGGGCTTGCCGGGGCGCCGCGGCGGGGGAAGACGAACTTCGCGCTCGAACTCGCCGCATCGATCGCCAGCCGGCACAAGATCCCGATCCTGTACTACTCATGGGAACAGACGCGGCGCGTGCTGTTTGCGCGTCTGCTCGGCCGCGAAGCCCTGGTCAACCCGGCCTCCCTGTTGTCGGCCGAGGCGAATGCGCCGACGATACAGGGCCGTGTCAAGGAGACCTGGGCCAAGATGGAACCCGGGCTACAGACCCTGTTCTTGTTCGAGGGAGGCCGGCAAGACACCGTCGAGCGAATTCGAGCTCGCGCCCACAACCTCATGCACACGTTCCAGACTGACGAGTGCGTGATTTTCATCGACTACCTGCAGCGGGTGCCCCTCGAGGAGAACGTGCACGACGAGAAGGCGCGCACGGACTTCATCTCGGCCAAACTCGCCGACCTGAGCCTGGAACTGAACTGTCCGGTGTTCGCGATCTCTCCACTCGACAAGGAAGGCTGCCGGCTGGACGAAAAGCCGGGCGATGAGGTCTCGGAGTTCTATCGTCCGACGATGCACCACTGCGTGGGCAGCGGCGACCTCGAGTACGACCTCGACGTGGCGATGGTCATGGCCAAGGACTGGATCTCGACGAAGAATCTGGAGGAACTGCTGAAGGGCGAGGCCAAGTCCGGGCGAACGGAGTCTGACTACCTCCCGCGGATCGACATCATCGATCTCAACCTCGACAAGAACCGGGACGCGCCGGAGAGCATGGCCTCAACGATCCAGTACGCGTTCTTCGTGGCGTTGAACAAGTTCGTAGAGCTCGGCTACAAGACCTCGGACGAGTTCAGCGGTGGCTTCCGGGACTTCGCGAAGATGCGGCAGATCCTCGAGCAGCTGCGCGACGTCGGGCTGCTCTCTCCAGTCTAACCCACCCCAAAAATTGCCGGGCAATTTTTGGGGGCCCCGGGCCTTGCGAAGCGACATTTCTCGGACATGTTCCTAAGGCAGCGGTTCTGCCCCCAGATACGCTCCCTGCTTCATCAACGTCAGCTGGACCTTTTTCACCAGCGCCGGCGTGCGCGCCACGGCCGCCGGCGTGCAGCCCGCGCTCGCGCAGATCGCGGCGACGACGCCTGCGGCCTGCCCCATCGCCATCGTCGTCGGGATCACCCGCGCCGAGCCGGCGGCCTCTGAGGTGGCGGAGAACGACCGCGAGGCCACGAGCAGCCCCTGCACATCTTTGGGGACGAGGGTTTTCAGCGGGATCGTGTACACGTGCCGCGCCAGCGCATAGGGACTCGTCCACGTGGGCCGGTACGGATGGATGTCGATCGGATATGAGGCCACGGCAATCCGGTCGGGGAAGACCCGCCGCAGGATAATGTCATCGACCGTCAGCGTCTGCAGCCCCGCGATGTGCCGGGTTTCGCGGACGTAGAGCGCCGGTGCGTGATCGGCGAGCTGCGCCTGCGCCAGGCCGGGGATGTGCGTCCGCATGAACTGCACGAGGGACGGCAGCTCGCGTTTCGCCTTGGCCAGGCCGTCCTCGAGCGAAGCCGGGACCGTGCCGTCTACGCGGAAGATCTGCAGGGTGTTCACGAGCACGCTGCCGTCGTGCTGCAGCGCGAGGTTCAGTCCGAGCACGCCGGCATCGGGCTGGCTGGGTTTGTAGCCGCGCATCGCCTCCCAGAATCCCCAGGCCGCTTTCCCGTTCACGCCCCAGGAGACGGTGTCGCCGTTCCGGCGCGCCATGATCGCGGTGGTGAGCTCAACCCAATCGACGCCCGAGAGGCGGAAGATCAGCGTTGCCGGCTGCATCCACCGCTCGCCGCCCGCACCTTCGCGGCCCAGCACATGAGGCACGCCGGCCGCCGCGGCGAACTCCGCGTCGTCGGTGGCGTCGATCGAGACTTTCGCCCGCACCGTGAGCGTCCGGTTGAACCCGCGGTCTTCAAACTCCGCGCCGATCACGCGGGTACCGTCCAGCAGCGGCCGCAGCAGGGGCGCGTGCTCGGTGACGTTCGCGAGTCGCTCGCGGTAGACGGCCCACGTGAGCTTGTGAACGGCCTCTTCGAGATCGAAGCTCAGTCCGAGCAGCCGGTAGTAGTCGGAGAAGATGCCGCGGGTCAGGTGGATGCCGTCCGGGGAGAGGTTCATGTCAAAGGTCGTGAGCCACGCCCACGTGATGTCGCCGCCCAGTTTCGACCGTGGCTCGACGATGTGCACGCGGGCGCCCGCCCGCGCGGCTCCCGCCGCGGCGGCGATGCCGGCGGGCGTCCCGCCCACGACGAGGACGTCAACGGCGATCGTCCGCGGAGGCGCGGCGGCGAGTCCGGCCGCAGCGAGGGCGGCGACAATCGCCCCGATGACCATGGGCAGCGCAATGCGGCGGTCCATCTGAGCCACTCCGGGAGGTCTTCTCATTCTATACATCCCCCACTGCGCCTCACCCTTCACCTTACGTCAACAAGCTAGCTCCACCGGCTCACCACAGGTGAGGTGGAAAGGGGCCATTAGCCCGTGTGTGGAAGACCCCCACGATGTCCCTGGTGGACCTGCACGCCTTCCCACCACTCATCCTCGCAGTCGTCGTCGGGAACGTTGCGCTCGCAGTGTGGGCATTCGCCGCGATGCTCACGCGACAGCGCGCGCTGTCCCGAGCCTTCTGGACGGTGCTGCTGCTGGCGCTGGTTGCGCTCGCCGTTCAGGTCGCTGCGGGAGTCACGCTGGCCGCCGGCGGGTCTCGTCCGAAAGCCGCGTTGCACTTCCTGTATGGCGTCCTGGTGGCAGGAACCGCGCTGGTGCAGTTCGGCATCCGCCCCGGCGGCTTTCTGCGTCCCTCGATCGCGAGAGACCCCACGACCTTCCGCGAGCCGCGCCTCGTGGCGCTGATCTGTCTCACCCAGGCCGCGTTGGTCCTCCGGGCCTATACGACAGGTGCGTTGGGGAGGTGACCGAGTGTGACATGCCGTGAGCGCCTGGAGCGCTATTTCAAGGAACAGAAGGTGACGTTTGAGGCTCATTCACACCCCGAGGTCTATACCGCACAGGAAGTCGCCGCCGTTGAACACGTGCCGGGCCGCCTGTTTGCGAAGGTCGTCATCGCCAATGTGGACGGGCGGCTCACGATGCTCGTGCTGCCTGGGCCTGCCCGCGTGGATACCGCGCGCCTGCGCGCAGCGCTCGGCGCGCGCGACGCCCGCCTGGCCAGAGAAGAGGAGTTTGCGAACCTCTTTCCCGACTGCGAACTGGGCGCGATGCCTCCGTTTGGCAACCTGTACAACGTGCCAGTCGTCGTCGACCGCAGCATGACCCTGGATCCGAAGATCGTCTTCAATGCAGGCACCCACCGTGAAACGATGACAGTGTCCTACCATGATTTCGAACGGCTGGCGCAGCCGAGAGTTGCAGAGTTCGCGACCGAGCCGCAGGTACGCAGAGGAGCGTGATGATCATGAAGGCGACGCGAATGGATCGCCGTATGCCGCCGGGATCTCGCCGGCACGGAGTCGTGATCCCGGTCCCCCACACCCGCTCGGGTCAGAAGCATGTCCAGGCGTACATTCAGACGCTGCGGCCGATGGTGGCCGATGTCGCCGCCACGCTAGACGTGAACCGCAACGCACTGATCGATCTGCGCGATCCGGATGAGATCGGGGCGGTCTACTTGGGCGCATTCCTCGACGACCTCGCCAACCGGCTCGGAGCCGAACGCTAGCTGTGCTCGTTTGGCCTCAACAGCAGCGCCTCGTGCGGGAGCTGCGTGACGTGCTCCGCCGTTCTTT
Source organism: Armatimonadota bacterium (assembly GCA_016193565.1). Classification (GTDB taxonomy): domain Bacteria; phylum Sysuimicrobiota; class Sysuimicrobiia; order Sysuimicrobiales; family Kaftiobacteriaceae; genus JACPRY01. The sequence continues at coordinate 11,527 of JACPRY010000007.1, read as the reverse complement.
TAGATGCCAGGATGCCTGGGTGGTGGCGGGCGGCGGCCGCTGCCGTCTCGAGGTCCGCCTCCAGGGCCGGCAGATGACGCTGCTCGATGACACGGAGGATGCGTTCTGGGGACGGTTCTACACGCAGGTGCGGCGCAACCGGCTGCACATGGGCGAGCAGTTGACGCGCCTTGTGCTGTGGCGAAAGTCCGCCGCGGACCTCGCCGCTATCCTCAGCGGTCCGTGGATGGAGCGGGTTGGGCCTCTTCCGGCAAGGCGCGGCGAGCACCCGGCCGTTGAGAAGCCACCGCGTGCATGACCCAGGCGCCGATCAGCATCAGCACCGCCGAGATGACAAAGATCCCTCTCGGTCCAATTGAGGGGATGAGCGCCGACGCCAGCAGCGGGGCGACGGACCCGCGGATTCCGACCAGCGTGTTGAAGATCGCCACATAGTGACGGACCGCTCCCGCAGGCGCATACTGCAGGATCGCGGTCAGCCAGCCTAAGTCCACGCCGGCCGACGTGGATCCGTCGGTGATGCCTGCCGGGAGCGCCATCCAAGCGTTGCGCGCCAGCAGGAAGATGACCGGAGTCAACGTGCCGAGGAGGAAGATCGTGCGCAGCGCGCCCGCCGACCCGCGCCGATCGATCATCCGTCCCCAGCCGTAGTAGGCGACCAGCCACATCCCTGAGGTCACCGCGCCCAGCAGGCCGACCTGAAACGTGCTGGCCCGCAGCTCGTCGACGAGGAGAATCGGGACCGCCGCGGTGAGCATCCAGCCCCCGAACCCGAAAATGAAGAATCCCGTCAGGAACCGGACGAAGCTCCGGTTCTCTCGCAGCACGGACACGGTGCCGCGCAGCGTGATCCGGCCCTCTTCATCCTCGACGGCCGGAGCGTTGAGTCGGGCGAAGACCAGCGCGCTGGCAGCGCCGATCACCGCGGCGCCGGCAAACACCCAGTGAAATGCGAAGGCGTCCATCAGCGGGCCGCCCAGCAGCGATCCGACGACCCAGGCGAGCGCCATGCCGATGCGCACGAGGGCCATGATCCTGCCGCGCGCCTCGGCGGGATAGACGGCGCGCATCACCTGCGCGTACCCCAGCTGCCCGATCGAAGCGACGGCGTGGTAGCCGAGGACGACTGAGACGTACGTGAATGGATTGCGGACCCACGGCATCAGGAGAAAGAGACACCGGCCGACCGTTGCGCCCCACACCATGAGTCGCACGGGATGCGAGCGTCTGACCAGGTTTGCCCACCACAGCGACAGCAGCAGCACGAGCGCAGGCGCGCCGACGAGCAGCGACACCTGGAGCGTGGAGGCACCCATGCGCCGTCCGATCACCGGGATGAACGGAGTGGTGAGCCCACCAAACAACCCATAGAGGATTGCTGCGATCAGGTCGATCTTCGCGCTGGCGCGGGCGCTCTTCGGAACCAGCAGCGCAAACCGATCTGAGAACCGGAAGAATAAGGGCTGCACAGGAGGCCTCTACATATCCTCGAACATTATATCCCGATGCCCCGGACCCACCAGCTCCGAGTCGTGGTGTGCCTCTTTATTCGCACGTGACATGCAGTACGGAATCATCTCCGACATCCACGCGAATCTAGAGGCACTCGAGGTCGTGCTCGGCGACATGGATCGCCGGCGCCCCGATGCTGTCATCTGCCTGGGGGATTTTGTCGGCTATGGGCCCGACCCCGTCACCTGCGTCGAACGGCTGCGGCCCGCGCTGGCAGGCGCTGTTGCCGGCAACCACGACCTGGCGGCTGTTGACGCCCTCGATATCGCGGATTTCAATCCGCTCGCGCAGGCGGCGATCCTCTGGACGCGCGAGCAGCTCACCGCACCGGTCCGCCGCTATCTCACCGATCTCCCGCAGCAGATCACCCCGAACGGGTTTCTTGCCGTGCACGGGAGCGCCAGGGATCCCGTTGAAGAGTACATCCTCGATCTGCACACGGCGCAGGCGAATTTCGACGCCGCGCCGTTCCGGGTGTGTCTCGTCGGTCACACGCACGTGCCGGCCGTCTTTGTCTTCGATGGCGAGAAGGTGACGGCGGCGCCGTTGTTGCCGGAACAGCCGCTGCGCCTGCAGCCGGAGCGGCGGTACATCGTCAACGTCGGCAGCGTCGGCCAGCCCCGCGACGGCGACGCCCGCGCCGCCTACGCGTGGTTCGATGAAGACGCGCAAACGGTGTCGCTCCTCCGCCTCGCGTATCCGGTGGAGCGGACGCAGAAGAAGATGGAAGCGGCGGGACTCCCCGCGATGCTGGTCGAGCGCCTTGCCTATGGACGCTGACTGACGTGAATGGTGAATGGTGAATGGTGAATCGTGACGAATCACTCATCACGAATCACGAATTCGGTATGTCGGGAGCAAGCGCCATGACGAAGCGCAAGATCACGATCGAGGATCTGCTCGCGTTGAAGTGGGTCAGTGACCCGCGGGTCTCACCCGACGGCACGAAGGTCGTCTTTGTGCAGACCATCGCCGACAGAGAGGCCGACACGTATCGCTCTCACCTGTGGCTCGCGCCGCTCGATGGCGGCGGTCCGGCCCGTCAGTTCACCTCAGGCGCGCACAAGGACAGCGACCCTCGTTGGTCGCCGGACGGCCGGTACATCGCCTTCCTCTCGGATCGAGGCGCGGCCGGCGGCGACGACAAGAAGAATCCCAAGCAGCTCTACCTGATTCCCGCAGACGGCGGTGAAGCGGTGCAGCTGACAGGTGGGAATCTGCGGCCGAGCCAGCTGGACTGGTCCAGCGACGGCCGGTCGATTGTGTTTGTGGGCAAGCCCGAGTACGATCAGAAAGACGCCGGCGACGTCAAGGTCATCGAGCGTGTTCGGTACAAGTTCGACGGCGAAGGCTTCTGGGACGGCCGCTACAAGCAGATCTTCGTCCAGACATTCGAGATCGGTCCGGCCGGCGTGAGGGCTGGAGCGCCGGGTCAACTCACGACCGGCGACTTCGATCACGCCAATCCCGCCTGGTCGCCGGACGGCCGCTGGATTGCGTGTTCCTCGAACCGGACGCCAGCAGGCGACTTCACCAACATTACCGACATTTACCTTATCCCGGCATCCGGCGGGGAGCCCCGGTGCCTCACGAAGTCGGTGGGCCCCGCCACCAATCCCGCCTGGTCGCCAGATGGCCGCCGCATCGCGTACTACGGCCACGACAACGCGTGCATGAGTGCGACCAACACGGCCCTTTGGATGGTGGCCGTCGACGGCGGTGAGCCCAGTAACCTCACCCGCTCGTTCGACCGCAGCCTCGGCCACCACATCATCACAGACATGCGCGCGCATCCCGACGTCGGCGGTCCGGTGTGGTCCCCGGACGGATCCACGATCTTCACGCTCATTGCCGACGGCGCAACGAATCAGCTCGGTGCGGTGTCGGTCCACAACGGCACGATGCAGCCGCTCACCAGCGCACGCCGCGAGATCTTCGGCTACTCGCTCGACCGTCCGTGCCGGGTTGCGGCCCTGGCCGTGTCAGATCCCGCACACCCAGGCGATCTGTACGCGGCCGAGGTCGACGGATCATCGCTGCGGCGCGAGCGGCGCCTGACCGCGATGAACCAGACGCTGTTTGATGCAGTTGCGCTGAGCATGCCCGAACGGTTCGCGTATGAGGGCGCGGACGGCTGGCCGATCGAAGGCTGGGTGATGCGTCCTGTAGAGTTCACCGATGGAGCGAAATATCCGACGGTGCTCGAGATTCACGGCGGCCCGCACAGCGCGTATGGCGAAGCGTTCTTCCACGAGTTCCAGCTCCTGGCCGCCCAGGGATTTGTGGTCGTCTATACCAACCCTCGCGGCAGCCAGGGGTACGGACAGCGGTTCACCTCCGCCACGCACCACGACTGGGGCGGCAAGGACTACGAGGACATCATGCGGGGGCTGAATGCAGCCATCGCACGGTACCCGTTCATCGACACCGAGCGCCTGGGCGTCGGCGGCGGCAGTTACGGCGGTTTCATGACGAACTGGGTGATCGGTCACACCGACCGCTTCAAAGCCGCGGTGACGATGCGCTCGATCTGCAACCACCTCAGCCAGTGGGGGACGTCCGACCTCGCGTTCATGAAGGGCTTCTGGGAGTTTCCGGGCGATCCGTGGGAGACTCCCACGTGGTACTGGGAGCGCTCCCCGCTTGCCTACGTAGAGAAAGTGACGACGCCGCTCTTGATCCTGCACAGCGAGCAGGATCTTCGCTGTCCCGTCGGTGAGGCCGAGCAGCTCTTCGCTGCGCTCAAGAAGCTGCGCCGCGAAGTGGTCTTCGTGCGCTTTCCAGACGAGAGCCACGACCTGTCGCGCAATGGCAAGCCGGCCCACCGTCTCGAGCGGCTGCGCTGGATCGTGCGGTGGTTCGTGGACCACCTCAGGACGGCGGCGCCGGCGCCGGTCCGAGAGGCCGCGGTCGCCGGCGGATCGGACGCGTGACCCCGCGCCAGCCGGCGCCAGGACGAAGAGTCACCGGTCAGGCGCCGAGGATCTACACCCGCACAGGGGATCGCGGAGAGACCGGGCTCATCGGCGGTCGCCGCGTGCCCAAAGACCATCCCAGGGTCGAGGCGTACGGCGCCGTCGACGAATTGAACGCTCAGCTCGGAATCGTGCGGACGCTGCTCTCAGACACCGCGGTCGCGTCTCTGCTCGACGGCATTCAGCACAGGCTGTTTGACCTCGGTGCGGAACTGGCCACACCCTCCGGCGCACCCTCCCGCCGGGCTGCGGCCGTGACGACGGCGCATGTCCGCGCGCTGGAAGAAGCGATCGACCGCTACCAGGCGCTGCTGCCGCCGCTGCGGGCGTTCATCCTGCCCGGCGGCACGCCGCTTGCCGCCGCGTTCCACGCAGCGCGCACGACATCGCGCCGCGCCGAGCGGCGGACCGTCACGCTCGCCCGCAAGGAATCGGTCAATGCGGAGATCCTCCGCTACCTCAACCGGCTTTCTGACCTGCTCTTTGTGCTGGCCCGCTGGGCGAATCACCTGGCCGGCCGCCCCGACGTGATCTGGGACCATGGGAATCAGGAATACTAAACTGATGGAGCGGGAAATTCTGACGGTCGAGCAGGCCGCCGAGTACTTACAGATCCACAAGGTGACTGTCTACAAGTACATCCGCTCGGGTCTGCTGCCCGCGGCAAAGCTCGGGAAAGTGTACCGCATCTACCGGAAGGACGTCGAGGCGCTACTCGACACGCTGCGCACCAACGGGACATAATGTCGGCGCTCACGCAGCTGTCCACGTTTTCGGCCCTGCGGCATCGCGATTACCGCCTGTTCTGGACGGGGTCGCTCGTGTCGCTGGTTGGGACGTGGATGCAGAGCACGGCGCAGAGCTACCTCGTCTGGGAACTCACGGGCTCCGCGCTTGCGACCGGACTCACCGTACTGTTTTTCTCGCTGCCGTCGACCGTGCTGTCCTTGCTCGGCGGCGTGGTCGCCGACCGGATCGACCGGCGCAAGCTGGTGCTGACGACGCAGTCCCTGTTCATGCTGCAGTCCGCCGCTATGACAGGGCTCACCCTCGCCGGCACCATCGAGGTCTGGCAGATCTATCTCCTGGCGCTGGGCAACGGGATCGTGATGGCATTCGACTCCCCCGGGCGGCAGTCGATGCTGCCGTCGCTCGTCGAGCGCGAGGATCTTAGCAACGCGATCGCCCTCAACTCGACAGTCTTCAACGCGAGCCGCGTGGTCGGACCGCCGATCGCCGGGATCGTGTACGCTGCCGCAGGCCCGGCCTGGTGCTTCGCGGTGAACACCGTCTCATTTGCGGCAATCCTGTATGTACTGTGGATCATCCGTCCTCGATGGGGCGGGCCGAGCGTGACCCAGGCGACATTGTGGCGGAACCTGGCCGAAGGTGTGAACTATGCGCGCACGCATCCCATCGAGCGAACCCTGCTTCTGCTGGTCTCCCTCGTTGGGACGTTTGCCTTCACCTACGTGGTCCTGATGCCGGTCGTCGCGAGCCAGGTGCTCGGCGGCGGGCCGGCGGAGAACGGCTACCTCCTGGGCGCCGCCGGCGTCGGCGCGACGCTCGGCGGGTTGATGGTGGCGACGCTGCGGCCGCGCCGTCCCGGGAAACTCATCGTGTCGTTCGGCTACGCGGCCGTGCTGTGCCTGATCGCGTTCTCGCTGTCCCGCCATCTCGTACTGTCCATGGTGCTGAGCGTCGGGATCGGCGGATCCGTCATGGCGTTTCTCGCGACATGCAACGCGACGATTCAGTCGCACGTGCCCGATGCGTTGCGGGGGCGGATCATGAGCCTCTACACGCTGGCACTGATCGGCAGCGGGCCGCTGAACAGTCTCATCGCCGGTGTGCTGGGGAACGTGTTGGGCGCGCCGTGGACCATCGCGCTGAGCGGGCTCGTGATGGGCCTGGCGGTGGGGATCATCGCCTGGCGCAACCGGGCGGTTGTTGAACTTGACGTCACCAATCCTGCATCGGGATCTCGCAGAGTGGCCTACAGCGGCCGCGCGGCTTCAGAAGGAGCCACGGACTAGAGTCTGATGAGAACCAGCGCCGCGAGGATCGTGCCGGCGACCGCGGCGCCGTAGCAGAGGACAGCCACCAGACCGCGGCCCTGCTTCAACCCCAGGTCGATCAGTGTGAACCGGAACCGGTGCGCCGAATGGAACAGCGGGAGGGAAATCAGCACAAACAAGTACAGCCGGCTGATTGGGTGCGACACCAGCGCCAGCACTCGGGCGTGGGTGAATGCGTCGTCCGCCCAGCCCAGGGCCGCCGCGATCCCGGTGAGCGCGATCTGCACCGGAGCGACCAGGGCCGCGACCACACCGCCGGCCGCGAAGAGCGACCACCAGATGGGTTCGCTCGAATGCCTCACAACACAACCCACCACAGCAGTGCCGAGACTGCAATCCACGCCAGGTAGTTGCTTCCGGCGATGATCGCGTCGGGCACCCGGCGCTCCCTCACGCGGACCACCAGCCCTTTCGGCGCCAGGTTGAACCAGGTGATGCTGTGGTAGAGTGCGGCGGCCAGCGCCAGGACGTGGAACGCAAGCACCGCGGGCGTGCCGAGAAACGTGAGGTACGCCTCATACGCCTCGCGCCCAGCCGCCACCTTGCTGATCAGGACGAGGAGCAAGACGAGATAGATGGCGATGAACACGCTCGTCAATTCGCGCACCATGAAGAGGAAGTAGGCGCGGTTGGTCAGCCACCAGGTGGCCGGCATGGTTCGGCGATAAGGGCGGCTCACCGCTTCCCCCACGGCAGGAGCACGTCCTTATACCAGTCCACCGTGGCCGTCACCTTCGCCCGCTGGATGGACCCGGCAGGATCGACATGCACCGGGCAGGCGGTCGTGCATTCACCCACCAGGGTGCAGTCCCAGATGCCTTCCTCCGTGTTCAGGACTTCCTGCCGCTCCCTCCGTCCCTCATCGCGTGAATCCAGGTTGTAGCGTTGAGCGAGCGCGATCGCGGCCGGTCCGAGGAAGCGGGGCTCCAGGCCGTAGACCGGGCAGGCCGCGTAGCAGAGCATGCAGTTGATGCACATGCTGTACTGTTTGTACTCGTCGACCTCGGCCGGTGTCTGCCGGTACTCGCCTTCGGAGAGCGGCGTTTCTTGTCCGCGTATGAGCCAGGGTTTGACCTCCCGTAGCTTGTGCATGAAATCATCCATGACGATGACCAGATCGCGTTCCACAGGGAAATGCGCGAGCGGCTCGACCCGCACGGGGTTCGGAAAGTATTCCCGCAAGAAAGCGGCGCAGCTGAGCCGTGGTGTGCCATTGATCATCATGCCGCAGCTGCCGCACACGCCCATCCGGCACGACCAGCGGTAGGCCAGGGTGCCGTCGATCTGATCCTTGATGTAGTTGATGCCGTCGAGGACCACCCAATCCTCGCGGTAGGGGATCTCGTAGCGCCGGAAGCTGGGCGCCTCACCCTGCTCGGGGTGGTAGCGAAAAATCTCAAGGGCAATGGTGGGCTCAGCCATCCCGTTCCTCATCTCCCGTACACGCGCTCGGCCGGCGGCCAGCGCGTGATGACGACGTCCAGGTAGTCAATCCTCGGCGCTCCATCCGTGCTGTAGGCCAGCGTGTGCTTCAGGAACCGGGCATCGTCGCGCTTGGGGTGATCGGTCCGCTGGTGCGAGCCGCGCGATTCCGTGCGCGCGAGCGCGGAATGGGCCACCGCCTCTGCCACGTCCAGCATGCACTCGAGCTCGAGGGCGGCGATCAGCTCCGTGTTGAAGCTGCGCGTGCGATCGTCGAGCCGGATACGGGCAAACCGGTCGCGCAGCGTGCGCAGGACATCGCAGGCCTTTGACAACGATCCCTCATCACGATAGATGCCGGTGCCTTCCTCCATCGCCCGCGTCATCTCGGTCCGCAACATGGCGATGCGCTCGGTGCCACCGTCTGTACCGTCGAGCCCCGCAACTCGCTTCGCCTCGTCGCGCGCCTGAGCGGCCAGCGCCGCGCGGTCGAGTGAGCGATGGTGTGCGGCAAATGCGGCGGCGTGCCGTCCCGCGCGGGCGCCAAAGACGAGGCACTCTGTGAGTGAGTTCGAGCCCAACCGGTTCGCGCCATTGATGCTCACACACGCCGACTCGCCCGCCGCGTATAATCCCGCGATCGGCGTAGCTCCGTTGATATCGGTGTGCACGCCGCCCATCATGTAGTGCACGACCGGCCGCACGGGAATCGGTTCGTGCACCGGGTCGATACCCGCGTAGCGGTGAGCCAGTTCCCGCACGAACGGAATCTTGGTGTCGATCTTTGTTTCGCCCAGGTGCCGGACGTCCAGGTGGACCACGTCGCCGTACGGGCCCGCAATCGTGCGGCCCTTGCGCATCTCGTGGACAAAGGCCTGCGAGATCTTATCGCGGGGACCGAGCTCCATGGCGCGCAGCCGCGGCCAGGGATCGGGCGGGCCCATACCATAGTCCTGCAGGTACCGATACCCGTCCTTGTTGACCAGAATGCCGCCTTCTCCGCGCGCGGCTTCCGTGATGAGGATGCCGGTGCCGGGGAGCCCCGTGGGATGGTACTGCACGAATTCCATGTCCTTGAGCGGCACGCCGGCCCGATACGCCATCGCCATCCCGTCGCCGGTCTTGATCGCGCCGTTGGTCGTGAACGGGTAGATGCGTCCGGCGCCGCCCGTGCAGAGGATCACCGCTTTCGCCAGGAGCAGCCGCACCTCTCCGGTGCGGAGCTCGATGGCTGAGACTCCCTGACACCTTCCGTTCTCGACCAGAAGTTTCGTCGCGAACCATTCGTCGTAGCGTGTCAGGGACTCAAACTTCAAGGAGGTTTGGAACAGGGTATGCAGGAGGTGGAAGCCGACTTTGTCCGCCGCGAACCAGGTGCGCTCGATCGTCATACCGCCGAACGGCCGCACGGCGATGCTGCCGTCGGGCTCCCGGCTCCACGGGCAGCCCCAATGCTCGAGCTGGAGCAGCTCGTCCGGGGCTTCCCGGACAAACGCCTCGACCACGTCCTGGTCGGCCAGCCAGTCCGACCCTGTGATCGTGTCGTTGATGTGCTCCTCCAGGCTGTCGTTGGACTTGATCACCGCAGCGGCGCCGCCTTCAGCCGAGACGGTGTGGCTGCGCATGGGGTAGACCTTCGACACGATCGCGACATTCAGCCTGGGATTGGTCTGGACGGCGGCGATGGCGGCGCGCAGGCCGGCCGCGCCGCCCCCAATGACGAGGATGTCGTGCTCGAGCATCTCGTGCATCTGATCCGCAGCGCTATTCGTATTCTGCCACGGGTTCAACCTCCCCCGCCTCCATGCAGGCCGGCTGCCGTCATCTTTTCCGGGTCGAGGATCTCCTTCAACTGCGCGTCGCTGAGCCCGCGTGTCTCCGTCGCCACCTGCCTAATCGTGCGGCCGGTGGCCGCGGCCGTCTTCGCCACTTCCGCGGCCTTGTCGTAGCCAACGACCGGCGCGAGTGCGGTGGCGAGCATCAAACCGCGTTCGACTAGCTCCGGCCCGCGGTCTGTCGCCGTGAGACCCTCGATACACTGCTCCGCGAAGTTGCGCGAGACCGCCGCGAGCAGCTCGATCGACCAGAGCAGGTTGTGTGCGATGACCGGCATCATCGTATTGAGCTCGAAGTTGCCCCACTGGTTGCCGACCCCGACGACGAGGTCGTTGCCCTGGACCTGCGCGCAGGCCTGGATGACCGATTCCGTGATGACCGGGTTCACTTTGCCTGGCATGATCGACGAGCCCGGCTGCACCGCGGGCAGCTGGAGTTCGCCGAGCCCCGCATGCGGGCCCGACCCCATCCAACGAATGTCGTTCGCCATCTTCATCAGCGCTGTCGCATACGTGCGCAGTACGCTCGAGGCGAACACGAGGGCATCGAGGGATGCCTGCGCCTGGAAATGGGCGTCTGTTTCTTGGATGTCGATGCCCGTGAGTTTCGACAGTCGGGCACACGCCCGGCGCGCGAACTCGGGATGCGCGTTGGTCCCCGTGCCGACCGCGGTGCCGCCCAGCGGGACCTCGCGCAGTTCATCCTGCGCGTAGCGGAGCCTGCGGATCGCGCGAGCGACCTGCCCCGCGTAGCCTTCGAACTCCTGGCCGAGCCGGATCGGCGTCGCATCCATCAAGTGGGTGCGGCCGGTCTTGACGATGGGGTAGAACCCTTTCGCCTTGGCTTCAAGCGAGCGCTGCAGGCGTTCCAGACCAGGGATGAGCGCGCTGCGGATTTCCATGAGGGCCGCGAGGTGGATCGCGGTCGGGATGACGTCGTTGCTGGACTGGCAGATGTTCACGTGGTCGTTGGGGTGGACGGTCTTGCCCCCGCGCTGCCCGCCCAGCAGCTCGGCAGCGCGGTTACTAATCACCTCGTTGGCATTCATGTTCGTCGAGGTGCCCGAGCCGGTCTGATAGATGTCGATCGGAAATTGCTCGTCGAACCGGCCTTCGGCCACTTCGCCGGCGGCTCTGACGATCGCCTCGCCGATGCGCCGATCCAGAAGAGCGAGCTCCATGTTGACCTCGGCCGCCGACTGCTTGATCAAACCGAGGGCGCGGATGAACGGGCGGGAGAAGCGCAGGCCGCTGATCGGAAAGTTCCGGATCGCCCGGGCCGTGTGCGCGCCATAGTACGCATCGACCGGCACCTCCATCTCCCCCAGGAAGTCACGCTCGATTCTGGTTTTTCGCGCTTCTGCTGCCATCGGATAGACCTCCTGACGTTCGCTTCTGTAATTTTCGCGTTGTCGCGTTGTCGCGTTGCCGCGTTACCGGGAGCTCCGCCAATATGTCCGCCCGCATATCCTGCAGGTGTTTGCGCAGCGCCCGTCGAGCCGCGGGCGGCAGCCGCCGGCGCAGTGCCTCCAGGATCTGTCGATGAAAGCGATGGGCTTTGATGGGACTCGTCGGTCGCCGTCCCGTTCGCTCGCGCGCCTGGAGCCACATCACGTTCAGATGCCGCATGACGCTCAGCATGACGGGATTGCCGGTCGCTTCTGCCACCATGGCGTGGAAGGCCAGATCGCCCGCAACGTCCGTC
>JACPRY010000006.1 GCA_016193565.1 Armatimonadota bacterium | reverse complement strand
GCCTGAGGATGCCGCCATCGCGGCGGCTGTACCCGCGGCCTGGCCGATCGCCATCACGATCGCCGAGACCCGGAACGCCGCAAACGCTTCATGCGTCGCGGAGATGCACCGACCGGCGACGAGAACGTTGTCCAGGCCCTTCGGCAGCAGGCAGCGATACGGGATCGAATAGTACTCGCCCGGGGCCAGTCGCTTGGCCACGACCTGCAGCGAGGTGGGGTCGTGGATGTCGATGGGATAGCCGCCACAGGCAATCGCGTCCGGGAACTTAACGCCCCGCAGGATATCATCCTGCTGCAGGACGTAGTCGCCGGTGATGCGCCGCGTCTCGCGGACGCCAATCTGCGTGGGCGTTTCGAGCAGGTATGACTTTGCAAACCCGGGCACGCGCCGCTGCAGGAACGCCATCACCTCGTAGGCCTGCTTGCGTCCCTCGAGTTCGGCCTGCGCCAGATCGCTGCCGCGGATGCCCAGCCGTCCCGGCACGCGCGTCGTGTTCACCACGGCTTCGCCCGGCCGGACGCCTTCGAAAACCAGCAGGCGATCGCGGGGAATCGTCCACTCCCCTCGGGCGCGGGCATCGGCAATCAACCCCTTGAATCCGGCAAAGCCGCGGATCGGAAGGTTGCGCAGCCACTCCAGGTCGATTCGCGGATGCACTCCCTGCCCGTGCTGAAGCTCGCTGTCGTGGTCGGCGAAGTAGCGCATCACAGGATCCCAGTCGACGCCGCCGATGCGGAACATCAGCGTCATCGGCTGCGGCGATCCGTCCTGACGCCGGCCGATCTCAAACGGCACGCCGGCGGCCGCACACAGGTCTCCGTCGCCTGAGGCGTCGACATAGATCGGCGCGCGGAGCTCCTTGATGCCGTCTTTCTGCCACACGCGCACGCTGCGGACGCGCCCGTCCTGAACGTCTGCGCCGAGAAAGATCGAGTGCAGCCACAGGTCGGCTCCGGATTCGACGGCCAGCTCCAGCAGCACGCGCTTGAGACCCTCGTAGTCAAAGGGCGTAACCGTGTAGCAGAAATCGACGGGATCAGGCACGTGCCCGGGCGTGGCACCGAGCCCCTTCATTCGCTCAACGATCTCGTCGGGAATGCCGCGAACGACCTGAAGATCTCCGGCGTGAAACCCCATGATGGGCGCGACCATCGCTGCTGTGAGCGACCCACCGAGAAATCCGTAGCGCTCAATTACCGCCGTCTTGGCGCCCGATCTCGCGGCGGCGACCGACGCGACGCTGCCGGCGGGACCGCCTCCGATGACGAGGACGTCGTAGTCGCCGGTCATGGTGTTCGGGTAATCTCCAAGTCAATCCGGACTTCAAACAACCGGTGCCACGGAAAGGTGACGCGATGCACCGCAGTGGGATGATGGCGAAACGAGGCCTGCAGCGCGGGAAGCGCATCGTTGCGGAGTCCTTGCAGAGCGAGGACCTCCGCGGTGGATTCGTGTTCGCCGAGGTCCGCGGGGCTGCCGCCGTGGTCTTCTACCCACCGGGCGAGCTGCGGACGGATCACCGACTGGTATCCCCAGTCGTCCAGTATCCGCAGAAACAACACCTGACGATAGACTCGGTCGTCCTCGGGCAGGGTGGCGCGGAGGTGATGCGCCACGACAGCCTGCGAAATCGCCGTGCCCAGACTGTTGGAGCAGGTATTCCATCCACCGTACGCCACGATGCCCGCGAATCTCGGTTCGTCCAGCAGCCGTCCGACGACAGCCCGGTCGGCGCCATTCGCGTACCGGACATCGGCCAGGGCGACGGCCTTACCACGCTTTGCAGCCGCATCGACCTGCTTCAGGATGACTTCAACCCTGTCGTGGTCGAGCGTTTCCGGCTGATCTCTCGCTTCCCGCTGGCGGTCCTTGAAATTGTGCACCCAGAGCAGGATGTCTGCGTCGCTCCCCTCCCCCTCCCCCTCTCCCACAAGGGGAGAGGGTTGGGGTGAGGGGGAAAGCGCGCACCCCGCACTCCGCACGTGCTCACCCACAGTCTGGATGAGCGGCGTCGCTTCATAGAGCGGGATCTGCTCGGCATTCTCCGGATACGTATACAGAATGCGCACGCCCGCAGACACTTCGGTCAGGTCAGTTAGCCACCGCGCGAGGAGGCGAGTATTCAACTCGTCGGCACCGCTGGTCAGCAGGACGTTGGGAGCGCCAATGGCCTCGACGTGAGCCTGGAGCGACTCACGCTCAGCCTGACCAGGACTGCGCGGGGATGTGTCGTCCTGCCCGATCAGGAGATAGCGCAACCTCCCCCGCGACGCCGCGTCGATGAGATCGGTGTTCATCTGCAGATGGCGGGTCCGGTGCTGGAGCGCCGCATCAGGTGCGTCCTCGGCTGTCGGGTGAACCGGCGTGCGAGGAATGACGGCGGAGATATAGGTCGGGACCCGCGACGCGATTTCATACAGACGGCGCAGGCGAGGAGCGATCTCCTCGAACTCGGCCTCACTCTTACGCGAGGCCACAAGCCCGCCCAAGCACAGCATCTCGACCGAGGCAATGAGCGCGCTCGCGCCGGCAGCAACCTGGTGATCCAGCCACTCCCATACGCGGTCGACCTCGCCGGGACGGTCGCGGCCGCCGAGCACCGCGCGGTCGGGGGTGCGAACGTCCACTTCGGCCGCCCGCGCGAGGTCGACCACCATGTCCATCGTGACCGGACGGTCGTCCAGCGGCACGAAGAGCAGCACGTGATCGGTCATCTAGCGGATCGCCCCGGCGGTGATCCCACGCATGAAATAGCGCTGGGTGAATAGGAAAACGATGATAATCGGCAGCGTCGCGATCACCGTTCCGGCGGCGATAAGGCGGGTGTTGTACGCAAACAGCCCACGAAGATACAGGAGTCCTGCCGCGAGCGGATACTTATCCGGCGTCTTCAGGATGATAATCGGCCACAGAAAACTATTCCAAAACGCCACAAACTGGAAGATCGCCAGCGTCGCCATCGCCGGCGCGATCAGCGGCAGCATGATCCGCCACCAGATCACCAGATCGCCCGCGCCGTCGATGCGGGCCGCGTCTTCCAGTTCCTGCGGGATCGACAGGTACGCCTGGCGCAGCAGGAAGATACCGAAGATGCTGGCGACGCTGGGCAGGTAGACCGACGCAAACGTATCGACCAACCCGAGCTTCGTCATCGTCACGAAGTTCACGATAAGCCCGATGTGCTCGGGGAGCATGAGGGTTGCGATAATCGCAAAGAAAACGAGGTTCTTGCCCGGAAACTGCAGCCGCGCGAGTGGGTAGGCAGCCAGCGAGCAGATCACCAGGGTCAGTGCCACGCCGATGAGGGCGATGTATAGGCTGTTCACGACGTATCGCGGAAGCGGCAGCGTCTCCCATATGCCGACGTAGTTCGCCAGCGACAGCGGATACGGCCGCAGGTCAGGCGGAATCGCGAAGATCGGCCCGCGGGTCTTCAGCGACACGATGAGCGTCCACAGGAAGGGAAACGTCGTGAAGACCGCCATCGCGAAGAGGATGAGGTAGAGGAACGGTTTGCGCATCAATACCACTCGAGCCCGCCGCGTCTGAATACGCGGAAGTTC
>JACPRY010000005.1 GCA_016193565.1 Armatimonadota bacterium | reverse complement strand
CTACAAGGGGCGCTTTGCCGTCATGGAGATCCTGCGCATGAACGATCGCATCCGCGAGCTTGTCCTCGACCACAAACCCGCGACGGCCATCCGCGAAGCCGCCATCGAAAGCGGCATGGTTTCCCTCCAGGATGCCTCCAAGGCCAAGGTGCTCGACGGCACGACCAGCATCGAGGAACTGCGCCGCGTCATCTTCATGGACGAGGACCACTGACGAAGGCCGTAGGTCGAAGGTCGTAGGTCGTAGGTAGCCCCTTTTCTCAGCGGTCTTGGGTTGCTATAATTCCGATAAAAGCAATGACGGGGAGGAGTATTCCCCGCGACCCTTGAACCGGGGTCCCCGGGAATTCGCGGTAGCGAATTTCTGGGGTGGTGAGAGAAGGAGACCCACAGGCTGAGAGGTCTCCTGAGGCGCGCGGAGAGGAAGGTCGCCCTCGAGCTGCCCCACCTGAACTGACGGGAACCGGGAACGGGGAACCGGGAACGGGGAAGATTCACTAGGGGAGGGCGGGTTCGCCCGAGATCGCGTGAAGAGAGCCGCGCTCATTCTGGCGCGGAAATCGGGTGGTACCACGGAGATACGCTCCGTCCTGAAAGGGATGGGGCGTTTTCGTTTGTGAGGGATGACCATGTCCATGAAGACCCTGCCCACAACCTACGACCCACGCGTGGTAGAGGTTCCGCGCTATCAGGAGTGGATGCGCCGGGGCTACTTCCGCGCGCCCGTCGATCGGTCGCGGAAGCCGTTCGTGATCATGCTGCCGCTGCCCAACGTCACGGGCGAGTTGCACATCGGGCATGCCTCGACCTTCACCATCCAGGACGTGCTCATCCGGTGGCGGCGGATGCAGGGCCGCAACGCGTTGTGGCAGCCGGGGACCGATCACGCCGGAATCGCGACCCAGAACGTGGTGGAGCGGGAGATCGCCAAGGAGGGGCTCACGCTCCAGCAGCTCGGCCGAGAGAAGTTCGAGCAGCGCGTGTGGCAGTGGAAGGAGCAGTACGGCGACATCATCGTCGAGCAACTGAAACGGATGGGCTTTTCCTGCGACTGGAACCGCTTCGTGTTCACCCTCGACCCGCCATACTACGACGCGGTCATCGAGGCTTTTGTGCGCCTGTACAACCAGGGGCTCATCTACCGCGGCAAGCGCATGGTGAACTGGTGCCCTCGGGACGGGAGCGCGATCTCCGATCTTGAGGTTGAGTACGTGGAGGTGGACACCCAACTATGGCACGTGCGCTATGCCGGGGTGGACGGCGGCCCGGGCATCACCATTGCCACGCAGCGACCGGAAACGATCCTGGCCGACGTGGCGGTGGCGGTGCACCCTGAGGACTCGCGCTACGCCGGGTTGGTCGGTCGTGAGGTCTTCGTGCCGATTGTGAACCGGCGGGTGCCGGTGATCGCCGACCGGCGGGTGGATCCCGAGTTCGGCACCGGTGCGCTCAAGATCACCCCGGGCCACGACCTGCTGGACAATGAGATCGGAGCGGACCACAATCTGCCCACGCTCGTGGTGCTCGATCCCCAGGGGCGCATGACGCCCGACACCGGGAAGTATGCGGGGATGGATCGGTTTGAAGCGCGCAAGGTCCTCGGCGCCGACCTGAAGGCGATGGGCCTGGTGGAGAAGGTTGAGCCGTACCGCACGAACATCGGGACGTGCGACCGCTGCCACGCGGTGATCGAGCCCTACATCAGCGACCAGTGGTTCTGCGATATGACCCAGATGGCTTCGCGTGCGGCAGCGGCGATCCGGGCCGGGCGGGTGCGCTTCCATCATGAGCGCTGGGCCAAGGTGGTCTTGCACTTCCTCGATCACATCCGTCCCTGGACGATTTCCAGGCAGCTGTGGTGGGGCCACCGCATCCCGGTGTGGCAGTGCGCGTCGTGTGCAGAACAGGTGGCGTCGAAGACCCGTCCCGACCGTTGCCCGAAGTGCGGCGCGCACGCGCTCGAGCAGGATCCTGATGTGCTGGACACCTGGTTCAGTTCGGGAATCTGGCCCTTCGCAACGCTCGGCTGGCCACACGACACGCCCGACCTGAAGTACTTCTATCCCGGGAACGTGCTCGTCACCGCCAGCGAGATCCTGTTCCTGTGGATTGCCCGCATGATCATGCTGGGACTGCATTTCAGGGACGACGCCCCGTTCACGGACGTCTACGTGGCGCCGACGGTGATGACGCTGGACGGCCGGCGCATGAGCAAATCGCTCGGCACCGGCATCGACCCGCTGGAGATGGCCGATGGGCTTGGGTACGGGGCGGACGCCGTGCGCTTTGCGCTCGTGTCCCACTGCTCGCAGGCCCAGCAGGACCTGCGCTTTAGCGAGAAGATGATCGCCGACGTGCGGAACTTCACCACGAAGATCTGGAACGCGGCGCGCTTTGTCCGGATGAACCTCAAGGGGTTCGATCCGCACGCGACTCCTGCGCCGGCTGCGCTGAGTCCTGCCGACCGCTGGATCCGCAGCCGCTATGCCCGCGTGGTGGAGAGCGTGACGACGAATCTGGAAGGCTACGAGTTCGACAAAGCGGCGCGCGCCATCTACGACTTCCTCTGGAGCGAGTACTGCGACTGGTATCTCGAGCTGGCGAAGATCGACCTCCAACAGGCGAGCGGATCGCGCCGGCAGGCGGTGCAGCACACCCTGTGGACTGTGCTCGCCGGCACAATGCAACTGCTCCACCCCATCATGCCGTTCATCACCGAAGAGCTGTGGCTGCAGCTGCCGCATGACGGCGACACGATCATGCTCAGTGCGTGGCCGGCCGCGGATCGCCGATGGCTGGACCCGGGGGCCGAAGTTGAAATGGAGACCGTCATGGCGGTCATCCGCGCGATCCGCAGCATGCGCGCGGAACTGTCGATGCAGCCTTCGCAGACGGTGCCTGTGGTGATCCGGGCCGAGGGGGCGGCCGCGGAGCGGCTGACACGATCCAAGCCGTATCTCCTCGCGCTGGCCCGCGTCAGCGATCTCTCATTTGGAACGAAGTCAGCGCGGCGGCCTGCTCAGAGTGTGGGAACGGTCCTGCCGGAGACTGAGGTGTTTGTGCAGCTTAGCGGTCTGGCCGACGCCGACAAAGAGCGTGACCGACTTATGAAGGCGCTCGCCGAGGTTGAAGCCGATCTCGACCGTCTGGCCCGCCGGCTTGAGAACCCGGAGTTTACGACCCGAGCCCCCGCTGAGGTGGTCGAGAAGGAGCGGGGACGCGCCGGGGAACTCCGTGCCAGGCAGACCAGGCTCCAGGAGATTCTGTCCTCGCTGGAATCCGGGTAGGTCAAGCCCCCTCACCCTGACCCTCTCCCGCAGTGGGGCGAGGGGGAAGAGGTTGGGCCCATCCGGGCCCTTCATCGAGTTGCCCTTCTGTCCCATTCCAATCTCTCCCCCGATCCGGCATCATCCTCTTAAAGGGGGTAGGCCCCCGTAGGTCCCTAGGTATGCACCGCGGATCTGACGTTGTGGACACTCAGCGGCTTGAGGCCGCGCGCCAGGCCGTCCGGGCCATCGCGGCGGCGTCCAAATCCGTCCGCCTGTACTCGGCGGGTCATCTCCTGGCGCGGAAGGGGATCGATCAGGCGGTCACCGTCCTAAAGTCCTATGCCGACCGGTTCGGCCCCCTGACCCTGGCGATGACGCCGCGGGGGGTCGTCGTCGAGTTCTCGGCCCAGCCGATCGAGGACGATCTGGTCCATGAGTTCGTCCGCGCGCTGCGTGCGGGTTTCGTACGGACCGTGCAGATCCTCGGCGGCATCAGCGCACGGGACCTCGGCGAATTCCTGCGGATTCTTCCCCTGCCACAGCAGCAGATCCGAGCGAGCGGCGGCGTGTCCAGGCTCCTGAGGGAACAGGGGGTCGCCTCGCTGGTCGTCGAGGACCTGGGGGAAGCGGCGGTCGAGGCGCCAGCGGCGGGCGCGCGGGCGCTGATGCAGGCGATTCGGGCGGGTCCCGATGCCGTGGGCGTACAGCTGCTGAGCCTTTCCGGCGGCGACCATGACGTCGCCGTGCGGTTGATCAAAGATCTCGACCGTCTTCTGTCGATACGGCCGGCGGCGGATCAGCAGGCGGCACACCAGGTGCTGGCCCAGGCGCTGCTCGGCACGACGCGCTTTCACCGCGCGGTGGCGATTGAGGTGATCCGCGCGCTCGATGAGCCGTTCGCCATCTCGATCGCCGCGCGGTGGCCCGCCGTCATGGTGGAAGACCTGGCCGCCGCAGCGGGCAGCGATCGCAGCGGAGGCCGCGAGATGGTTGTCCGCGCGCTCGGTGAGGTGCGTGCACAACCGCGGCGGGAGCAGATTCCGGTCGACGCGGTTGCGCGTCCGGAGATCCAGCGCACGCGGGCCTTGCTCCAAACGTTTGGGGCCGGCGGCCACCGGCATGCCCTCGCGCGGCTGATCGACACACTGCCGTTGCTGGACGACCGGAAGTTCGAGGCGTGTCTCCACGCGGTCGAGCGGGAGTTCGCAGAGATGGAGCAGGTGGACGATCAGGTCAGCATGCTCGCGGATCTGGCGGCGCTGTCTCGCCGGATGGAGGGCGCCCGTGCCGAGCTCGCGCGGAGCGCGCTGCACAGGATCCTTACCACGCAGGTGCGTGACCGCCTTGCGCTGGCGCTGGGACGAGCGGTAGAGCCGCACCATCCACTCGCGACGCTGATACGTGAAGCACCCGACGAGGCGGCGCTCCTCCTCCTCGAGTTCGTGGCCGAGGAAAGCCGCCTGTCCGTGCGGCGCGAAATCGTCGACCAGCTGCAGGCCCTGGCCCGCGGGCGGATCCAGCTGCTGGCGGCGCACCTGGTGGATCCACGCTGGTACATCGCGCGCAACGTCGTGACGGTGCTCGGGGCCACGGGGCAGCCCGAGGCCGCCCCGTATCTGCGGGCCGCGCTGTCCCACGCAGATGTGCATGTCCGCAAAGAGGCGCTGCACGCGCTGGCACAGATCCGCACGACGGAGGCCGTCGGGCTGATGGCACAGGCGCTGGCGCATTCTGACCCACAGACGCAGCAGGCCGCGGCCCACTGGCTCGGCATGACGGGCTCACCTGATGCCGCAGACGCGCTCATTGCCTTGGTACAGTCGACTCCATTGCACGAGGCGGTCGAGGTGAAGCGCGAAGCGATTCGTTCGCTCGGCCGGCTCGGCACGCCTGAAGCAGAAGCGGCGCTGCAGCGGATTCTGTCGGCGCGCGGCGTGTTCAACCGCAGGCAGCTCGACGACCTTCGAGCGGAAGCCAGGAAGGCGCTGGCGGCGCTCCATGAGGTGCGGCCATGAACATCGAGGGGGCCGCCGCGCTCGCCCGCGCATGGCTCACCGCCATCCAGTATTCGAGGCACTACGGTCCGGAT
The DNA here is from genome assembly GCA_016193565.1 of Armatimonadota bacterium. Taxonomy (GTDB): domain Bacteria; phylum Sysuimicrobiota; class Sysuimicrobiia; order Sysuimicrobiales; family Kaftiobacteriaceae; genus JACPRY01. The sequence continues at coordinate 2,817 of JACPRY010000005.1, read as the reverse complement.
CACCGCGCCACGGCGGGCTCGATCGAGGAGTTGTTTATCACCATGCGCCGGGAGATGCGCACGCTGGGCGCGCTGCGGATCGAAGCCGATCCTCACTGGCTGCGCATCGACACCGCAGCGCTGCCGGTCGAAGACCAGCACGCCGGTCCTCTGGCCGCGCACCTGGGGGTACGCCGGATCCAGGCGCTGACGCTGCGTCCGGAGGTCACGCTGAACGAACTCGCGACCGTGATCCGCCTGCTCGCAGTTGAACCGGAGGAGCTCATCGCGGAAGGCGGCCTGGTCGAATCACTGCAAAAGGCCGGCGTGCGTGCGATCAGCGTGACCGAATCCGGCGACGCCTCGACGCCGGTCCGCGCGGCGCGCGGTGATGATCCCACGCTCATCGCGGCGTCGGCGCTCGATCAGCTCATGACCGACGTGGCGAAGGCGCAGCCGGCAGATCTCGCCCGGGCAAGACAGGCGATCGAAGATCTCGCACGCGCGTTCTCGCGGACCCCGCTTCCCATCTGGCACGCGGTCGCCGCGCGATCGCACGATGAGCTCGATCCCATCCACGGCGTCGCGACTGCGGTCCTGACGATGGCGGCCGCGGAGGCGATGGAGGTGCTCGAACGGCCGCGGATCGATCTGGGCATTGCGGCGCTGCTGCACGACATCGGGCTGGCCATGCTGCCTCCGCCCACACGGGGGCGTGAACGGACGGTGGAAGGGGCACAGGATTCCTGGAGGCATCCCGCGGAAGGGGGCTACCTCCTTCGAGACGCGGAGCACGGCGGGAACCTGGCGATGGTGGTGGCGATCGAGCACCATCTGCCGGCGCTGAACCGGTCTGACGTCTTGCCGCAGTCGCAGCTGGTGAGTCTGGCAGACTACGTGGATGCGATGACGGCCGGCCGCGTCCCCGCGGTGCGCCGTCTGACCCTTGATGGCGTGATGGACCGCCTCCTGGCAGGCGAGGGACCGAAGTTTGATCCGGTGCACGTCCGCGTGCTCGCGGCGGTCCTGCATGACGCCGCTGTCGCAGGCGCAGATTTTTGGAGCTAGTATAAAAAATGACGAAGGTCGAAGGTCGTAGGTCGAAAGTCGTGACGTTTCGTTTCGACCTTCGACTTACGACCTACGACTTACGGTAGTAAGGCGAAGGTGAGGAATGGCGAAGGCGCACCGCCGACGGATCGGCGACATCCTGGTGGAAAGCGGCGTGATCACGCCCGAGCAGCTCACTCAGGCGCTCGAGCGCCAGCGCCGAACGCGCGACCGGCTGGGCCGCGTACTGATCGAGCTCAACATGGCCTCGGAACGGCAGATCGCAGAGGCGCTCGCCGAGCAGCTCGGCCTGCAGATGGTGAACCTCGCGTCGCAGCGCATCGACCCGGAAGCGGTGCGCCTCGTGCCCGAGGCCGTGGCCAGAAAGCGTCGCGCGCTGCCGCTGATCCTGGAGGCCGGCAGTCTCGTCGTCGCGATGGCCGATCCGCTGGACGTCTTTGCGCTGGATGATGTGGGGATCGCGGCCAGGCGTCCGGTGCGGCCCGTTGTGGCCGTGGAGTCGGAGATCCTCGGCGCGATCGAGCGCGCGTACGGTATGGGCTCGGCGGCCCAGGCGGTCATCGGGGAGATCGCCGGCGAAGCGGACCAGGCCGCCCCGGCGGCAGGGGAGGAGACCGATGACGCGCCGGTCGTGCGCCTCGTGAACATGCTGATCTCGCAGGCGCTCAAAGACCGCGCCAGCGACATTCACATCGAACCCACGGAGGAAGAGGTCAAGGTCCGGTTCCGCGTCGACGGCGCATTGCACGCGGTCATGACCGTGCCCAAGACGGTGCACCCGGCGCTGCTGTCCCGTCTGAAGGTCCTGGCCCGCCTGAACATCGCCGAGCACCGGCTGCCCCAGGATGGCGCCTTTGAGATGTCCGTGGACGGGCGCACAATCGACTTCCGCATCGCCACGATCCCCACGATCTACGGTGAGCGGGCCGCGCTGCGCCTGCTGGACAAGGGGAAGGGGATCCTGACGCTGGAGCAGCTCGGGATGGATACGGCCTCGCGGCAACGCTACTCGGCCCTGGCCGGCCAGCCCTACGGGATCATTCTGGTGAGCGGCCCGACCGGCAGCGGCAAGACGACGACACTCGTCAGCACCCTGTCCCAGCTGAACTCGGCGGACAAGAACATCATCACGATCGAAGATCCGGTCGAGTACCAGCTGCCGGGGGTCAGCCACATTCAAGTGAATACGCGGTCGGGCCTCACCTTTGCAACCGGCCTGCGCTCAATCGTGCGGCAAGATCCGGACATCGTCATGATCGGCGAGATCCGCGACGTGGAGACCGCGGAGATCGCCATCCACGCATCGCTCACCGGCCACCTGGTCCTCACCACGATTCACACGAACGACGCCCCGAGCGCGCTGACACGTCTGCAGGAGATGGGGATCGAACCGTACCTCATCGCCTCGGCCGTGGTGGGTGTGGTCTCGCAGCGCCTGGTGCGACTGCTGTGCCCGCACTGCCGGCAGCCCGACGTGGCCCCGCCGGATGTGATCGAGTGGCTCCGGACGATGGTAAAGGACCTGCCGCAGGAGTTCAAACTCTTCAGGCCGCACGGCTGCGCGCGCTGTAAGCACAGCGGCTATCTCGGCCGCACCGGTATCTTCGAGGTACTCGTCGTGGCGGAGCCGATCCGCAAGCTCGTGCTCGCCCGCGCCACGGCGACTCAGATCGCCGATGCGGCGCGTGCCGAGGGCATGGCGCACATGCGCGTGGACGGCATGCTGAAGGCGATCAAGGGAGTGACCACCGTCGAGGAAGTCCTGCG
>JACPRY010000175.1 GCA_016193565.1 Armatimonadota bacterium | reverse complement strand
TGATCAGCGCCGTGACGACGATGAAATAGATCACCGCGAGCAGGCCGACAACGAAGAAGAACGGCCGCTCGAGCGGGCGCCGGCCTTTGCTGCGGTCGAGGAACGGCACCAGCATGCCGAAGTTGATCAGCAGGCCGGGCCCCAGGCCGGCCCACAGCGGCGGCGTGTACTTCACATATTGGTACAGCGCCAGGAAGTACCAGTCGGACAGGATCGGGAGCGGCGTGCGGGTGGGGTCGGCGCGCCGGCCGGACTCCGCCGGCAGGACATACGAGATGAAAATGAGCATCGCGGGAAAGATGGTGACCGGCACCAGCGACATGTTCATCCGCTTGCGCCGCATGCGGAAAAAGAGCACTTCGACGAGGATGAGCAGCACCAGCGAGATCCCGAAGTGGATCGCATAGAACCGGGTGATCGTCGCCTGTCCGATCGCCGGCCCGCCCAGGAAGACGTAGGCAATCATCGAGCCGAACTTCAGGTTCCCGATGACGGGGAGCTCGTCGAAGTACACCGGCGTCGTCAGCACGACTTTCGCCGCCCAGAACGCCCGCTGGTTCCAGATCAGCAGGTAGCCTGTAATTCCGGAGATCATCCCCAGGACCAGGGCCAGGAAGGAGAACATCCAAGACAGCTCGCCCGGCTTCTTGTACTCGCCGAGGAAGTACATCCGCCACAGCCGCAGGAAGATGACGGTGATGAGCGCGTCGGCGCCGTACTTGTGCAGGCCGCGGATCAGCCAGCCCAGCGGCACCTCGTGCTGGATGCGCTCGATGCTGCTGTACGCGCCGGTGGTCGTCGGCTCGTACCAGATCATCAGCAGCAGGCCGGTGACGACCGTGATGAGCCAGAAGTAGTACAGCAGCGGCCCCATCAGGTAGATGGGGTTGTCTTGCCTGGCCACGAGGGTCTCGTCGAAAAGATCGAGCTTCTCGCGACGCTCCCGCAGCCAATCCCTGGTCTTTCCAGCAAGGTCAGCTACCATCACTCACCCTTAGGGCTTAGGGCTTGGGGCTTGGGGCTTAGAATCTGAAGCCAGCGAATCTTTACTAAGCCCTAAGCCCTATGCCCTGAGCCCTTCTTTTGGGCAATCCCGCCCGGCTCCACATCCGTCACAAAGATGTCCTCGCCTTGAATCTCAAACAGGAATGTGCGCGGCGGCCGCGGCGCAGGACCCGAGAGCACGCGCCCGGGGCGGTCTTGATCCGCGGGGTCGTAGATGCTCAGGTGGCAGGGGCAGGCCATCAGCGCGTGCTGCCGGGTCGGGGGCGGCACGAATCCTCCGTATCCCGCGGTGACTTCCTTGTAGTTCGCCACGTAGTTGAAGATGCAGCCGAGGTGCGGGCAGATCCGTGAAAAGACAATGATATCGCTCTCGGCCACCTTCGGCTGCTTGCGAATACTACGCGCCCAGGACAGCGGTCCGAGCCCCGTGGCGGGATCGTAGAGTTTGAGCTTGACCGGCAGACGGATGACAACGCCGGGGACGGCCGCCGCGATGAAACCCTCCGGTGTGTACTGCGGGTACTTCTGCGTGAAGACGAAATATTTGAAGTCCCAGGGTTTGGCCACTTCGGAGATCGTCGCGACGGGGATCTTTTCCCCCCGCGCCACATCTTGGGCCGTGGGTGCGTAGATCTCAAACTTCTTGACGTTCGGCTTGAGGAACCGCAGCAGCGGCGACGCGATCGCCGCGAGCGCCCCGATGACCGGGACGGTGGTGGCCAGCTTGATGAAGGACCGACGGTTGATCGCCGCCTGCTGTTCGTCACTCATGACCGTTCCACCTCATCATATCAAATCCGCAATTCACGATTCGAAGGCCGGAATGGCTTTTATTTCGGCCACGGATAATCGTAGACGAAGGTCCAGATGTAGTTCACGAGCGCCCAGATCTCATCGTCGGTCAGCTTGCCACGGTACCTGTGCGCCTCCTCTCGACCATCGACAATCGACTGGAACAACTCGGTGGACTTGCGCTGGGCCATCAGGTTGATGTCGGTGAGGATCCCCGGCCCCTCGCCACGCGCCCAGCCCCACAGCGTGCGAGAGAGCTCGGCTCCTGCGGGCCCGCGCCCGTCGCCCTTCGTCCCATGGCAGGACGCGCAGGTGTAGGGACGCCCGTTGATCTCGATCTCTTTCGTCTCGTACAGCTGCTTCCCGAGCGCCACCTCCTGCGGCGTACTGGCGAAACTCAACTCGTGAAAGATGACGTGCCAGCGCTCCTCATCTGTGAGGTACACGCCAAAGAGCCGTGCGCCATACGATGGTCGGCCGCGGGGCATGCCCTTTTTGGGATAATCCCGCGGCCGCGGGAACGACGGCATCGCTGTGTGGGGACGGCCGCGCGTCACCGTCTCGTACATGGTGAACGGGCTGTTGAGCCGCATCGCCACGACGTTGTGAAAGTTCGCGGGCCGGCTCGGGAGCTGCGGGGCGCTCAACCTAATCCCAACCAAGCGCAGGAGATCGTGCAGCAGGGTCTTCTGCTCCGCCGTGAGATTTGCCGCCGCGGGTCCGTCCCCGAATCCCCGTGTGCCGTGGCAGATGATGCACTGCGCCCGTTCGAACACCTTCGCGCCCTCGATCGCCGAGGGCCGCACCGGCACCAGCCGCTCGGCCGGAGGTTCCAGCGCCATGCCTTCCCGCAGGTTGACGCTGCTCCGGGAGACATTCACTTGGGGCTGACACGCTGTGACGAAAAGAGACCCCGCGACAAGCATCGCGAGGAACGCGAGGGTACGGATCGACATACCGCCCTACGAATTCTGCGGATGAGAAGTGACTCCTTCGACGCGTCATTCAGACCCTCGCCTCGCGGCAGGAGACTCGGTCGAGCAACGTAAGGTCATTGCAGCAGGTCAACTCCCGAAGGGTGGTGCGGGCATGGCGCTCGTGCGGGTTGCATCGGTCGAGGATATTGCCTCAGGCACAGGGCGAATGGTCCAGGCCGGGGAGGTGGCGATCGCCCTGTTCAACATCGGCGGGACATTCTACGCCATCGACAACCGCTGCACGCATGTGGGCGGGCCGCTGGGCCAGGGCAGACTCAGCGAGAACGTCGTGACCTGCCCGTGGCACGGCAGCCGGTTTGATGTGACGACCGGCCAGGTCATCGGCCCGCCCGCGCGGCGACCAGTCCAAATGTATGAGACGCGCGTCCAGGACGGCGCCGTCTTCGTCGAGATTCCCTAGCGAAGGACTTCGCCGGAGGGCGGGCCAAGTATACGAGCGCGATGTCCCCCGCCGAATTTGCGGTCGTCGCGGAAGGCCTGACGAAGCGTTTCGGCTTTGTCTATGCCGTCCGCGAGCTATCGCTGTCCCTTCCCCGGTCAAACGTCCTTCTGGTCATCGGACCCAACGGATCGGGGAAGACAACGCTCCTGCGGCTGCTGGCGACCGCGCTTGTGCCGACCACCGGCCGGGCTTCCATCTTTAGCGCGGATCTGATTCGTGAGCCGGACGCCGTGCGGCGCGCCACGGCATTCGTGCCCGCGGTCCCGGGCTTCTATGATGGCTTGACGGCGCGGGAGAATCTCGCGTTTGCCGCAGCGATGAGCGGCGCGCATGGGGAGCCGCAGATGTGGCTATCGCGCGTCGGTCTCAGTGAGGTCGCCGACCGTCCGGTCCGTACGTTCAGTCAGGGGATGAAGCGAAGGCTGGCGCTGGCCCGGGCGTGGCTTCGTGCCCCCCAGTTGCTGCTCCTTGACGAACCATTTAGCGGGCTGGATGTGGACGGCATCCGCCTCGTCGAAGCGTTCATCGCCGACGTCAAGTCACATGACGGGAGCGCCGTCATCTGCACGCACGAGTGGGAGCGCGGCAAGCGCTTGGCCGATCACATGATCACGCTCACCGGAGGCCGGGTGGTGGAATCAGTCGCACTCGTTCCTGATCCTCGATCAGAATTTGTCGTCGCG
>JACPRY010000163.1 GCA_016193565.1 Armatimonadota bacterium | reverse complement strand
CTGCACGTCCACCCAGGTGATCTTCACCTCTGGATTGGCGCGCTCGTAGGCGGCAATCAGGCCATTGATGTAGTCAGTGAAGAACGGCTGCAGGGAGATCGTCCAGAACTCGAGGGTGACCTGCGGACCGGCCGCGACGCGGCAACCGGTGGTGAGGGCAATCGCCACTGCTAGGATCAACGCAATGCTGCATCGTCGCCACGTCGTCATGAGAATCCCTCGCGGATCGAAACCTACTACTGGTGCCTTCTCTGGGATTACGGGGGCTCCCTTTCCTCTGTTCCCTACGATGCGGGGCTAGCGATCGAGCGGACGATCGAACTCGGGCTCGGGGATCACGCGGCGGCCCTCGTCGCCGTCGACCGGCAGTAGCCATTCACGACCCGGGGTTGTCTCCTCGCGCGGCGTGGCTGGAGCCCCAGCTCCGCTGCCGACCTCAAGCGCGCCCCCGTAGTGCATGGCGAGGATTTTGTTCACGTCGCGGCCGAAGAACCAGAACAGCACTGGGGCCATCACGAGCCAGCCCGACGGTCCGGCTTCACCGAAGGTGCGCACGAGGTCGAGGATGCGTGAGGGCGCAAACAGCATACCCAGCACGATCATCATCGAGATCGCCGGCCGGACCAGGGCGATGATGCTGTTCGCCCACACGTACACGCGGGCCGGATCGGGACTCGTCGCTCGCACGAAATCGACCCACACCTGCGCGCGGGTCTTTTCGAGATCGGCGAGCGCGCGCCGGACTCCTACCTCCTGTTCGGGTTCCTGGAGCAACCCGATGCCGCGTAGCAGGTTGACGATTGCCTCGATCAATGCCCCCGAGATCTTCATCGCACCGCCTCCTCATGTAGACTGACTGTTCTCGTCTGCGGCTCGTACTCCACGCGCAGGCCAAGCGCAGCCGCAAGACTCCGCACGTGAACGAAGACCCGGCCACGATCGATCCTCACCGAATTGCCCCGCAGATGGCTGCCGTTGACACGGACTGTCCAGAGTCGAGGCACCGGCAAGAGGTCGGGAGCCAGCCACTCCATCAGCGCGATGAGCCGCTCCGCGTAGTCTGGCGCGGTAGCATACCCTGCACGCGCAATCTCAACGACAAAGATCCGCGGATCGCGCGTACGCGCAAAGAGACGCAGAGCGGGGTCATATCTCGCGTTGCGCTGGAAGAACTCGATGTAATCGCGGAGGTTATCGGATACTGATTGGTACGCGCGGAACAGCGTGCGAGGGTCACTGCCATCGGCAAGCGCTTCACCGCGGCTCGGATAGAGTCGGTTCGGACCGTGGATTGTGACGTAACGGCCGCCGGCGAACTCCTTCGTCGTTCCACTGTAGACCTTGCCGGTCCAGTTGTCGCGAGCCTTGATCCCGAAGAGCGCGGAGCCCAGACGCGCGAGCCCGGACCGGCCCCAGCCGCTCTCCAAAACGGCCTGGCCAATCATCACGCTGCCGGGAACGCCGCCCTCTTCGGCGATGGGGATAAACGATCGAAGACGAGCGAGAAACTCGCGCTGCCAGGCGGCAAGCGAAGTCAAAAGTGACCCTCCTTCAAATAAGGGTCACTCAGGCGAGCCAGGAGGGCAAGTCACACGATACGGTTACGCTCAAACGAGTGACCGGGCGGGCACCACCCAGTCTGTCATTGCGAGGCCAGTACGGCCGAAGCAATCTCCTATCGAGATGGGGTTGCTTCGCTTCGCTCGCAATGACGGCGCTTTGCAGGAGTTCATAGCGCACACGCGAAGGTCGGGCCTACCCGGAGGTGTCGCATGCCCAAATCCGTCCGTCAGTCAGTCACGATCCAGACCAGCCCGAAAACTATCTACGACGCGCTCATGGATTCGAGGAAACACAGCCTGTTGACCGGCTCGAAGGCGAGCATCAGCCGCCGGGTCGGAGGCAAGTTCACTGCCTACGATGGCTACGCCGAAGGCACAAACCTCGAACTGGTGCCCGGAAAGAGAATTGTGCAATCGTGGCGGGCGAACGACTGGCCGAAGGGACACTACTCGAAAACCACGTTCACGATGCGCACCGTGAAGGACGGCACGAAGCTCACGTTCACGCAGACCGGCATTCCCGATCGCCAGGTCGCTTCCATTAAACAGGGCTGGATCGACTTTTACTGGAAGCCGCTCAAAGAACTCCTTGAGCGGCATCGGCGCTGACCTCAGGGCCTAGGGCTTGGGGCTTAGTCAAGCCAAACCGTCTTGTTAGTAGCTGGTGTGCGCTGTTTTACCGGCGCGGTCGCGGGATAGCCGGCGTACAGCACGCCGATGATTCGCTGATCCTCGTCAAGGTTCAGCATCTGCCGCAGTGAAGGATATTCACGGATCGAGCCGGTGCGAAAATATGTCCCAAGCCCTTCAGCCCAGGCCGCAAGCATGAACGCATAGGCCGCCGCGAATGTCGCCCAGTAGTTCTCCTCTCGCAGTTCTGGATCAGCATGTCCGCGCGCGGTCAGGACGATGATCGCGGGGGTGTGTGCGGTATCGTCGATGATTTTCTGCAGCGCTGGCTGCACCTCTGGCGCCTCCGGATTCGGCAGCGTCGCCTTGCGGATGTCCCGGCGGATCTCGGCGAATCTACGCTTGGCCTGCTCTCCTAGGACGTAAAATTGCCAGGGCTCTGTCAGCCGGTGGTTCGGGGCCCATACCGCGGCG
>JACPRY010000048.1 GCA_016193565.1 Armatimonadota bacterium | reverse complement strand
CGGGGGATCGGCACGTCGATGACCTGCGAGGTTACGGCCTCCTCCTGGAACGGTCGCATCAGAAGACGCACGCGCAGAGTCTGGCCCGGTGAGACTTCCCGTCGCTCGACCTGCACGTCGGTGATCATTGCGGTCATGCGTTTGCCGGTGAAGTTCACCTCGATGTTGATGTCAGAGGCATCCACCGTGACGATGTCGTTATAGAAGAGGAAGTTGAGCGCCTCAGGGAGCTCGAGCAGCGCGGCGAGCGAGGCATCCCGGCTGTTGTACACAGTGTTCCGGCGGGGCACGGTTCGGGGCAGTCCCTTGCCGCGGAGCGTCGTGCGCACCATGACGGTACCACCGCCGCCCACCTGGTCCCGCACTTGTTCCAGCGCCGCAAGCGTCACTGCAGTGGCGAACAGTTTGGCGAGATCTTTCCGGCGCACGACCTGGAAGCCGCGGTGGACCGACTTGCCCGAGTCCAGATCCGTGACCGCGAGACGCACCGCGAACATTCGCGGCATCTGACCAATCACGCCGCGGATGGCCGGACCGCGGTCCTGGTCGATCTTTCCGATCAACTGGCCTAGGTTGCCTTCCTTAAAGGGGCGCTCAAGCGTCCGGACGACCGTGATGATGTCCGAAGTCGTCAGCGCGTACTCCACCTCACCGAGCGCTTCCCACGGATGGCCGCAGATCAGGAGTTTGTTGGCGGTGCGGAGCGTCACCGTACAGATGCCGCCAAAGTTGATATCACCGCGGACCTGCATCACGCCGACCGAACTTCCGCCCGCGATCGGCTCGGCCTCAAACTGCGTGACGCCGCTCACCGACTGCAGCAGCGGTTGCGGGATGCCGAGCACCTGCTGCACGATGCGCAGGGCGCGGGGGGACAGCCCCGACACGCTCACCGGGAACGTGGCAGGGACGAACGCGGTCGTCTGAGCCAGTCCCGCGGCGTCGATCCGCCTGGCCTGAGCGTAGTCCTGAGCGACAACCACCCGCGTTAGAAGACGGCCGCCGATCGTGATCGGGCGGTCCGCCGTGAAGACGCGGGGCCAGGCAGACTCGTTGTTATTGTTCTTGATATCCAGGACGCGCAGCATCTCTTCAATGGGCGTTGCAAGCGCCAGATCACGCTTGTGCAGCAGTTTGTCGTCCAGCTGGGACAGCCAGCCGGCGCTCAGTGCTCCGATGAGCTTGCCGTTCACATAGACCGGGCTGCCGCTCATCCCCGCAGCGGTACCACCGGTGCGATCCATGAGGGGCCCGGAAACGCGGAAGAGGATGAGATGCTTTCCGGGGACGGCGCCGACACCGGCGTCCAAGATCCCAAGAACCTCGATGTTGAACTCCTCGATCTTCTGTCCTCTAATCACGGTGCGGCCGATACCGCGCATCCCGGCCTTCACTTGACCGACCGGCATGATCGCCGGCACCCCATCCGTGCCCTGCGCCCAGCCGGCCATTGGTAGAGCCAGCGCGGCCACCACGACCGCTAGTACGATCACTCGCCCTTTCACCAGCCTGCCTCCTCTCCGAACTACACCAACATTAGGGAACACAGCGAACAATATGCCTTCTCACTTTCGCGCTCAGTGTCTGTTCGCCTGTTCGCGTAGTAACAAGAAGACCCGGGTATAGTATCCCGGGTCTAAAACGCTCGTGTCACAAACCGATCAGCGCGGCAGCAGCCTCACCACCACGTCTCCCCGCTCGACTCGTTGTCCGGGTCGCACCAGCACCTCGTGCACGACCCCCTCCCGCGGCGCGCGGGCGGCGACGCTCTTCAAGCCCGTGAGGGCGGTACGCACATACACGAGTGGCTGGGCGTCTTCAACGCGGACGCCCATCTCGACCAGATCGTCGGCGAGGACAATACCTGCCAGCGAGCTCTTCACCTCGACGACGTCGGCCTGTGGTGCCGCGATTGCGTTCGCGCCCAGCACGACCATTGTGACCAGGACCAACCCCAGCCTTCGCACGATATCCCTATTGTACCCAATTGTACCCGAACTGGCTCCCCGCCGGCCTAACCTGCAAACTCGTCAGGCGGTGAGGAGCTCCTTCCAAAATAGTAACGTAGCGCCTGCAGGATTCGTTCCGCTGCACGCCCGTCGCCGTAGGGATTGCGGCTCCGTGCCATGGCCGCGTAGGCGGCGGGATCGGTGAGCAGTCTCGCGCCCTCTTCGACGATGCGCCGGCGGTCCGTCCCGACCAGACGAAGCGTTCCGGCCTCCACCCCTTCCGGCCGCTCCGTGACCGCCCGGAGCACGAGGGCCGGCCGACCGAGCGCGGTCGCCTCCTCCTGAATCCCACCCGAATCGGTCAGAATCAGGTAGGCCTGCTTCATGAGCTGCACCCAGGGGCCGTACTCGGGTGGCTCGATGAGATGCGCGCGTGGATGGCCGCGCAGCACCTCAGTGACGACCCGGCGAACCGCGGGATTCGGATGCACTGAGAACACGAGCTCGACGTCCGTGAAGCGCTCGAGGAGATCGACCAGGCCGAGGTAGATCTCCCGCATCGGATCCCCCCAGTTTTCACGCCGGTGGGTGGTCACGAGGAGCATGCGCCGGCCGTTGAGACCGGGCACACCGGGAACCGGGGGCACGCCAGAAAGATCCTTCACAATCTGGAGCGCGTCGATTACCGTGTTCCCGGTCACGACGATCGTCTTCTCGGAGATCCCCTCGCGGAGCAGGTTACGTTTCGCCTTCGGCGTGGCCGCGAAGTGGAGATCGGTGAGGACCGACGTCATCCGCCGGTTCATCTCTTCAGGAAACGGTTGATACTTGTCGTAGGTGCGCAGACCCGCCTCGACGTGTCCGATCGGGATGCGGTGGTAGAAGGCCGCGAGCGCGCCGACAAAGGTCGTGTGGGCGTCGCCCTGGACGAGCACCATCGCCGGGCGAACCTCTTCGAGGACGGCATACAGCCCGCCCAGCGCCCGGGTGGTGATGTCCACCAGCGACTGCTCCGGCAGCATAATGTCGAGATCGCGGTGGGGGGCAATCCCGAACAACCGCGTGACCTGATCGAGCATCTCCCGGTGCTGCGCCGTCACCACGACCACCGGCTCAAACTCCGCGCTCTGGCGCAGCGCCAGCACGACCGGCGCCATCTTCACCGCCTCCGGCCGTGTGCCGAAGATCGTCATGATAGGTAAACTCATAGGACGGGGTTAGCGGAGATCGGCGGGATCGGGCAGATCAGCCGATGCGGCGCTGCGCAGCCGGAACAGTCCGAGCCGGCGGGCGAGCACGAGCAGCGCGAGGGTGATCGTGCCGAGGACCCACAGCGAGGCGGTTCGGTTGATGCCGGCGACGGCGAGCCCGCCCAGACCGAAGACCGCGCTCAGCAGATACAACACGAATGCCGTTTGCCGCTGGGTGAGGCCGCGATCCAGCAGACGGTGATGGAAGTGTTCGCGGTCGGGCAAGAAGATCGAGACCGACTTCCGGTACCGTCGCACGATCGCATACCCGGTGTCGGCGATCGGAACGGCCAGCGCCAGCACAGGGATGGCGAGGCTCAGCGCGGTCGCTGCCTTGAACAGCCCGTTCACGGACGCCGCACCCAGCAGAAACCCCAGCAGCATTGAGCCTGAGTCGCCCATGAAGATGCGCGCCGGGTGGAAGTTGTGGCGGAGGAAGCCGATCGAGGCGCCGATGACCGCCGCGGCCAGCGTCATCGTCGTCACGTCCACGCGAGGGGCCGCCGCCATGAGCAGCGTCGCGCCGGTGATGCCGGCGATCCCAGCCGCCAGGCCGTCCACGCCATCGATCGAGTTGAGCGCGATCGCCATCGAACCCAACCAGACGACCGTGAAAATCTTGCCCGCGACTCCCAGCGGGATCATCGTGCCGTGGACCGGATTGGTCAGGAATGACGTTGTCAGCCCGAAGGCCACCGGGATCGCGGCCGCGGCATAGATGAGCGGAAACTTCAGGCGTCCCGGCAACGCGCGCAGGTCGTCGATCGCACCGAGCAGCGTGATCGCCACCGCGCCCAGGATCACTCCCAGCAGCGGCGCGGCGAGCGGCCGGTAGGGCACCGCGAGAATGAGGTAGCGCGGCTCGCGCACGAGCGCGACCGGCGAATCGATCGGCAGCGCGACGAGCAGCGCGACGATCACCCCGCCGAAGATCGCGAGTCCGCCCATCCGGGGGATCGGCCGAGTGTGGATGTGCCGGCCGCCCGGAGGCGTCACCGCACCCAGGCGTCGCGCGATCCACTGCATCTCCAGAGCGATCGCATAGGTGACGATGAACGCGACCGCCGCCGCGACGAGGTATGGCGGGATGTTCATGCCACCATTCTACCCAAATGCGGAAACGAGGGGACGAGGAAACGAGGAAACGCGTATGCGGGATTGGGTCTATTCACTAAAGAGCGCACTGACTGAGGTATTCTCATGAATCCGCCGGATCGCATCCGCGAGGAGCGGCGCGACCGACAGCACCGTGATCGTCTCGATGAGCTTTTCCGGCTCAATCGGAATCGTATTGGTCACGAGCAGCTCCTTGATGGGGCTGCCCTGGATTCGCTGGACGGCGGGCCCGGAGAGGATCGCGTGTGTCACACAGGCATACACGTCGGTGACGCCCCGCTTCACCAGCGCCTGCGCGCCGAGGGTCAGCGTGCCGGCCGTGTCGACGATGTCGTCCACAATGATCGCGGTCTTCTTGTAGACCTTGCCGATCACGTGCACGACCTCTTTCACCTGGTTGGGCCGGTCCCGCCGCTTGTCGATGATGGCGATCGGCGCGGCCAGCTGCGCCGCAAACTCGCGTGCCCGCGGCACGCCGCCCACGTCCGGGGAGACGATCACGATATTCTTGAGCCCCTGCCGCCGGAAATGCTCCGCGAGGATCATCCGGGCTGGGAGATGGTCGAGTGGGATATCGAAGAAACCCCAGATCTGGCCCGCATGCAGGTCGATCGTGAGAATGCGGTGGCAGCCGGCGGCGGTGAGGAGGTTGGCGACGAGCTTGGCGGAGATCGGCTCCCGAGGCTTCATCTTGCGGTCCTGTCGAGCGTAGCCGAAGTACGGGAGCACTGCCGTGATGCGGTCGGCGGAGGCCCGGCGCAGCGCGTCGGTGATGACGAGGAGCTCCATCAGGTTCTCGTTCACCGGCGTGCAGGTCGGCTGGACAACGAAACAGTCTTCGCCGCGGACGCTCTCCTCGATCCGCACGCCGACTTCGCCGTCTGCATAGCGGAAGATGTTCATCTCGGCAAGCGGCACATCCAGCGCGGCGGCAAGCTCCCGGGCCAGCGCCGGGTTGCCGCTCCCACTGAAAAGTTTCAGCCGCGGGCGCTCCGCGGGCTGAGGCGTCCGCTGCAGCTGCTCAGCGCTGAGGGTTCGCTGTGACATACTTGATCACTCGGGCGGGCACGCCGACCGCAAGCGCCCCGGGGGGCACGTCCTTGTTCACGACCGCGCCGGCGCCGGTGACCGCGCCCCTGCCAACGCGCACCGGCGCGATCAGCATCGTGTCGCTGCCGATGAACGCCTCGTCTTCGATCACGGTCGGATACTTGCCCCTGCCGTCGTAGTTGCAGGTGATGGTGCCGGCGCCGATGTTCACGCGCTCGCCGACCGTCGCATCACCGAGGTAGCACTTGTGATGGACCTTGGTGTGATCGCCGACGGTTGCGTTCTTCATCTCGACAAAGTTGCCGATCTCGACGGAGCGGCCGATCCGGGTGCCCGGCCGCAGATGGCTGTACGGGCCGATCCGCGTGCCCTCAGCCACGACGCTCTCGGTCACCGTCGAGGCGACGACCGCGACCTGATCCGCAATCGTGGCGCTGATCAACCGCGTCTGCGGGCCAATCGTGCAGCTTCGTCCCACCGTCGTCGCCCCCTCCAGGTGCGACTGCGGGTGGATGATGGTGTCCCGTCCGACCCGCACGCCGGCGTCGACATACGTGGTCACCGGATCGACGATCGTCACACCCGCGTCCATGAGGCGATCGAGGATCCGGCGGCGCATGACCGCTTCGACCTGCGCGAGCTCGCGGCGGGAGTTGATGCCCATCGTCTCATCCGGTGAAGCGACGAGCGCATTCACCGCCCGGCCGCGTCCCAGCAGCCAGCTGACCGTATCGGTGAGGTAGTATTCCCGCTGCGCGTTGTCCGGGGTGAGCGCGGCCAGCGCCTCCCGCAGGGCTTGAGGGTCGAAGACATACGTACCGGCATTGATCTCGCGGACGCGCCCTTCCTCAGGCGAGGCGTCCGCTTCCTCGACGATCCGCTGCACCCGGCCGGCGCGGTCGCGGATGACCCGGCCGTAGCCGGAGGGATCCGGGAGTTCGGCCGTGAGCATCGTCGCCGAGCTACCGGTGCTGCGGTGCAGTTCGAGGAGCGCCCGGATCGTCTGCGGAGTGAGCAGCGGAGTGTCCCCGTAGAGTACCAGGACGGGGTCGTCCCGCTCGGGAAGCAGCGGGAGCGCCTGCATGACGGCGTGACCGGTCCCGCGCTGGTCGACCTGGTCGATAAACCGCGCGCGCGCACCGACGACCGCGCGCACCGCATCGGCACCCTGGCCGACGATGACAATTCGATGCTCGATGCCGGCTCTGCTCAGGGAATCGAGGACATAGGTGATGAGCGGCTGGCCGCACATACGACCTCCGCGGACGTATCGAGTTCGTATTCCGTAGCCGCGAAAACGAATCCTCTGTGACGGTTTACTTGCAATATTACAATTCCCACGCCGGTCCCGCTCCACGCAGAGGTCATTCGATCCCCCCGCGCCTGCGCAACACGTCCTGCATGGCTGTGTTCGCCTCTTTGGCTGCCACGCCCAGCGGCGTCAACCCATCGTTCCGACGGGCGTTGATATTCGCACCTCGCCGCAGCAGCACTTCCACGATCTCCGGCACGCCCTCGTGGGCCGCCAGATGTAACGCGGTATTCCCGCCAGAGTCCGTCGCTTCAGGATCTGCGTCGTGCTCGAGGAGCAGCGGAACGATCTCAGCACGCTTCCCAGCAATCGCACCATGCAGTGCGGTATTCGCCATGTCGTTCGTTGATTTGATGCCGACGTCGGCGCCTCGCTCGAGGAGAAAACGGACGGCATCGGCGTGTCCGAAGTAGGAGGCGAGCTGCAGCGCGGTCCATCCTTCCCGACTGCGCCCGTTGAGGAGGTCGGGGTGACCTTCCAGCACCTCATGCATGCGTGCGACATCGCCGCGCCAGGCTGCAGTAAAGAAACGGTCGGCGGGAATCTCCTGCAGCGCTCGCAGATATTGAATCTGGCCGGCGTGATAGGCGTCGTGAGTGAACACCCAGAGGAGGCGTCTTGCCACGACAGTAGGTTGCGGCGACTGCTGGTACGCACGCAGCGCCTGCTGAAGGCCGTCGTCGCCAAGAGCATCGAGTTTTTGCCGGATCTCTGCATAGATCTCGTTCATAGCCCGGACGTCCGCTTCCCACCGTGCCTGATCGCCACTGACCTCCTGCCAGTCCGTCTTGTCCAGAGACTCGTAGTCAGGCGGATCCCCGTCCAGTGCCTGCAGCACTCCGCGCTTCCAGTGGATGATGTGACGGACGATTTGCCAGATCGAGTGGCGTTCAGGCGAAGGTTTCCAGGCTGCCTGCTCCGCGGTCAATCCCTGTACGGCCATTCCCAGCGGCGGATGCCAGGCATCTTTCTCAAACGTGTACTGCAAGTGATCGAGCAGCAAATCCTTTACGGTGAGCATGAGCGCCTCCATCAATGTAATTGAACGCGCGATCG
>JACPRY010000161.1 GCA_016193565.1 Armatimonadota bacterium | reverse complement strand
TGCGGCTGGCCGGCCTCACACTCTCCGATATCGACCTGATCGAGCTGAATGAGGCCTTCGCATCACAGACGCTGGCCGTCATGCGCCAGCTGGATCTCGATCCGGAGAAGACGAACGTGAACGGCGGCGCGATTGCGCTCGGGCACCCGCTGGGATGCACCGGCGCGAAACTGACGGCGACGCTCCTCTCTGAAATGAATCGCCGGAAGGCGCGCTACGGGCTCGTGACGATGTGCATCGGCGGAGGCATGGGAGCCGCCGGCGTGTTTGAGCGGGCCTGAGGCGCCCGCAGTCTCCAGAGTCTCTGAAGGAGGGTTTTATGGACGCCAAGGAAGTCAGCGCTCCCGTGGCAGGAGGAAGCTTCCTGATCAGTGAGACGGCGCCGGGTGAGGTCTTCACGCCGGAAGACCTCAACGAGGAGCAGCGGCTGGTCGGCCAGACGGTCCGCGACTTCGTCGAGCGCGAGATCGTGCCGAATCTGGACCGGCTGGAAGAGAAGGACTGGACGCTCACCCGAGACCTGCTGAGAAAACTCGGCGAGCTCGGCTTTCTCGGCATCAACGTCCCGGCCGCATACGGCGGCGCGGAACTCGACCAGGTGACATCGCTGGTCGTTGCGGAGGAATTGTCGCTGGGCGGATTCAGCGTCAGCTACGGCACGCACATCGGCATCGGGATCGGCCCGATCGCCTACTTTGGGACGGAGGCGCAGAAGCGGAAGTACCTGCCAAAGATGGTGAAGGGTGAGCTGATCGGTGCCTACGCCCTCACAGAACCCACCGCCGGGTCGGATGCGATGGGGATCCGGACCCGCGCCGTGCTGTCGCCCGACCGGACGCACTACCTATTGAGCGGGACGAAGCAGTTCATCAGCAACGCCGCCTTCGCCGACGTGTTCAACGTCTTTGCGAAGGTGGACGGCGACAAGCACACCTGCTTCATCGTCGAGCGCGCAACGGCGGGCTTTACGGTCGGCGACGAAGAACATAAGATGGGCATCCGCAGTTCTTCGACGGCCTCGCTCTTCCTCGAGAACGCGAAGGTCCCAGTCGAGAATGTCCTCGGTGAGATCGGCCAGGGGCACAAGGTGGCGTTCAACATCCTCAACGTCGGCCGGTTCAAGCTGGCGGCCGGGTGCGTGGGCGCGGCCACGCATGTCATTCGTGAAGCCATCGGGTACGCCAAAGAACGCCAGCAGTTCGGAAAACCCCTGGCAGAATTTGGCCTGATCAAGCACAAACTCGCGGAGATGGCGATCCGGACATACGTGGCCGAGAGCATGGTCTTCCGGACCGGCGGACTCGTCGAGGGGACGCTCCAAGGGCTTCACGGCGATCCGGCCGAGTCGATGCGCGCGCTCGAGGAGTACGCGGTGGAGTGCGCGATCAACAAGGTCTATGGCTCAGAGGTCCTTGGCTTTGCGGTGGATGAGAACGTGCAGATCTACGGTGGCTATGGGTTCATGGAAGAGTACCCGGCGGCCCGCGCGTACCGCGATGCCAGGATCAACCGGCTGTTCGAAGGCACGAATGAGATCAACCGGCTCCTGACAACCGGCATGCTGCTGCGCCGCGCGCAGCGGGGCCGGTTGGACCTGATCCCCGCGGCGATGGCTGTCGCGCGCGAGATCACCGAGCCCTCGCTCAGCGAACCGGTCGACGGGCCGCTGGCCGAGGAGCGGCGTCTGGTGAACATGGTGAAGAAAGCGGCGCTCTTCACCGCGGGCGTCGCGGTCCAGAAATACCTCGACCAGATCGAGCACGAACAGGAGGTCCTGGCCGGCATCGCCGACCTCGTCATCGAAGCGTTTGCGATGGAAAGCGGCCTGCTGCGCGCCCTCCGTGCGCTCCAGCGCGATGGCGCCGAGCGGGCGGCGATCAAGATCGCCATGATACGCACGTACATCAACGACGCGATCCCACGGATCGACGCGACGGCACGAACGGTGCTGGCCGCCGTCGAGGAAGGCGACACGCTCCGCACGGAGCTCGCCGGACTGCGGCGGTTCCTGCGCTACACGCCGATCAACACGGTCGCCATCCGGCGGAAGATCGCCGACCAGTTGATTGCGCACGGACGCTATGCGAACTGAGGTTCCCCCCATGGACCGTGTTTCACTCGATCGACCCTGGTTGCGCTTCTACGAGCCTGGCGTTCCGCACACGCTGAGCTACCCGGAGATCGCGGTCCCGCAGTTTCTTGACGACACGGCGGCTCGACATCCCGGCACCGTCGCCACGGTCTTCTTCGGGGCGTCGCTCACCTACCGCGACCTTCACGACCTCGCAGTCCGGTTCGCGGGCGCGCTGGCGCGTCTTGGGGTGAAACCTGGAGACCGCGTCTCGCTGCACCTGCCCAACAGCCCGCAGTTTCTCATCGCGTACTATGGCGCGATGAAGGCTGGCGCCATCGTCGTACCGTTCAACCCCCTCTACGTCGAGCGGGAGATTGAGCACCAGCTGATCGACAGTGGCGCGGAGGTCGCCGTGACGCTCGATCTGCTCTATCCGCGGCTGGCGGCGGTCCGTCAGCGCACGCACGTGCGTGAGGTCATCACGACGGCGATCAACGACTTCTTCCCTCCGCTGCTGCGGCTGCTGTACCCGCTGAAAGCGCGTCGGGAGGGCCACGTCGTCTCGATCCCGGCTGCCAGGGATATCCATCGCTTCACGGCGCTCGCGGAGACGCCGGCGCCCCCACCGGACGTCCGGATCAATCCTCACGACACCGCGGTCCTACTCTACACCGGCGGGACGACGGGCGTGCCAAAGGGCGCCGTGCTCACGCACCGCAACCTCGCGTGTAACGTGCTGCAGGCGCGCGCCTGGTTCACCGGACTGCGACCCGGGCAGGATACGGTGGTCGCGGTGATTCCGTTCTTCCACTCGTACGGGATGACGTCGGCAATGAACTTCTCGGTGTCCACGGCGACGCGGATGGTGCTGATCCCGCGCTTCCAGCTCGACATGGTCCTGGGAGCGATCGACCGCTACCGGCCCCAGATCTTCCCGGGCGTGCCGACGATCTACACGGCCATCAATTCCTATCCTGACTTGAAGCGATACAATCTCCGCTCAATCACCGCGTGCATCTCCGGCGCCGCGGGGCTGCCGGTTGAGGTGCAGAGTCGCTTCGAGGCGATCACGGGCGGGAAACTGGTCGAAGGCTACGGCCTCACCGAAACATCGCCGGTGACGCACGTCAACCCGATCAACGGCATGCGTAAGCCTGGAAGCATCGGCATTCCGATTCCAGATACCGATGCCAGGATCATGGATCCCAATGCAGACGGCGTCGGCGAACTGGCGATCACAGGACCGCAGGTCATGGCCGGGTACTGGAACCAGCCGGACGAGACGGCGCAGGTGCTGCGCGACGGCTGGCTCTTGACCGGGGACATGGCTAGGATGGATGCCGATGGGTTTTTCTACATCGTCGACCGCAAGAAAGAGATGATCCTCACCGGCGGCTATAACGTCTTCCCGCGCGAAGTTGAGGAGGTGCTCTACGGCCACCCTGCCGTCCAGGAGGCGGCGTCCATCGGAGTGCCGGACGCGTATAAGGGCGAAGCGGTCAAGGCGTTCGTCGTCGTCCGGGAAGGACAGCGTGCCACGGCGGATGACGTCATCGACTACTGCCGGAAGCACCTGGCGCCATACAAGGTGCCGAGGTATGTCGAGTTTCGCACGCAGCTGCCGAAGTCGCTGGTCGGCAAAATCCTTCGAAGGGTCCTGGCAGAAGAAGAACGGGCCCGCCGCTAGGCAGGCCCGTCAATTCCCTATTACTTGTGGGTCCTAGCGAAACATCTGGAAGAGTGGCGCTACATTCGCCTTCTGCAGATCCTCGGTCCAGATTGGAAGCCGCTTCGCCGCCTTCTTGCGCCGCGGGTTCCGATAGACGACCCCGAGCGGCAGCTTCTCCCGCCGGTCGAAGTCGTTGAGCAGCTCCCACGCCGCGTTGAGATCGGAGGTGTTGTGGCCGGCGGGGATCTCCTCCACGCGCTCCTTGTACCAGTCGTAGGTGTTGAACTTGTTGTAGGTGACGCACGGCGAGAAGTCGTTCACCATGGCGAAGCCTCTATGCTGCATCGCCTCCGCGTAGATCTCCGCAGAGTGCTTGGGATCGCCGGAGAACGACTGCGCGACGAAGGTGCAGCCGGCGGTCATCGCCAGGCGCAGCGGCGAGAACGGCGGCGGAGACTCCTCCGACCACTCCGTGATGTCCATCCCGCGGCCGTACGTCGGGGAGTGCTGACCCTTCGTCAACCCATAGACGCCGTTGTCCATGATGATCAGCATGACCTCGGGATCGCGCCGGCAGACGTGGACGAAGTTCTCCACGCCGATGGCGAAGGTGTCGCCGTCGCCAGCCAGCGTAATGACCTTAAGGTCGGGATTGGCCATCTTGGCGCCGAGCGCATACGCCAGCGCGCCGCCGTGCGTGCCATGGAATGCGTTGCCATTCAGATAGTTACGGATCTGGCCGGAGCAGCCGATGCCACCAACCATCAATAGCTCATGCGGCGTGACCTCGAGCTTGGTCAGCGCCATCTTCAGCGCTGCCAGCACGCCAAAGTCGCCACAGCCGGGGCACCACTGGATCCGGTGCCGCGGGACGGCGTTTTCGTCCCAGGCCTTCGCGGAGATCTTCTGCTGGGACTTCACTTCTGCTTTCGCATCACTCATTCACATTCACCTCAAACTTAATCACCCTCAGAGACCTTCACGGGCGTCGGCGCGGCGTCGCCGATCCGCACAACGTCTGTGGTGCTCCGCAGAATCTGATCCACACCGCCGAGGATATCGGCGACGTAGATTGGGAGTCCATTGTACTTGACGATCCGCTTCACCGGCAGCAGGCAGTAGGTCTGGATGACGTCCGCGAACTGTCCGGTGAAGTTGCCCTCCACGGCGATCAGCGTCTTCGCCTTCGCGAGCATCGGCTGTGCTGCTGCCGTGTGGAATGGCCACAAGTGGGTGAAGTGTGCCACGCCCACCTCGATACCTTTGGCGTTGAGTGCCTGCTGTGCGTGCAGGAGAACCGGTTTCGTGCTCCCCCAGCCGATGAGCACCAGCCCGTCGGTGGGGCCGAAGACCTGCGGAGGTTTCGCGTCTTCCTTTAGGTAGGTCTCCATCTTCCTGAGGCGCTTTTCCACCTGCGCCTTGCGGATGACCGGATCCGTGCTCACGAACCCGTGCTCGTCGTGCTCAGAGCCGGTGATCTTGAACACGCCGCCGACGGTTCCCGGCACGAGCCGCGGCGAGATGCCGCTGTCGGTGACCTGGAATCGACGGTAGTCGCCGTTACGGCGAAGGTCCTCTGCGCGGACGAGGGTAGAGCGATCGATCGTCACGCTGTGTTTCGTAAAGACTGATTCGGGGACGACCTTCCGGCCTTCTGAGAGATTCAGATCCGTGAGGAAAAACACCGGACACTGGTATTTGTCGGCCAGGTTGAACGCTTCGATCATCATCGAGTAGCAATCTTCCTGCGTCGCCGGTGCCAGCACGATGCGGGGAATCTCGCCGTGGCCGCCATACGCGACCAGGAACAGGTCGCCCTGTTCGCTCTTCGTCGGCATCCCCGTAGACGGACCCGCGCGCTGGGTGTCGACGATGACGAGCGGCGTCTCGGTCATTCCGGACACGCCGAACTCTTCGACCTTTAGGGACAGTCCGGGGCCCGAGGTGCCTACCATGCTGCGGACACCGGTCATCGACGCGCCCAGCGCGGCGCGGATCGACTCCCGCTCGTTTTGCCCCTGCAGGGCGCGGCCGCCGTACTTCGGCAGGTGCTCTTCCATGAACTCCAGGATGGCCGACGCCGGCGTGATCGGGTACCCGGCGTAGAATCGGCAGCCGGCCGCGATCGCGCCCATCGAGAGCGCATCGTTGCCGGACAGAAGCAGCATCGGCTCCTTCTGGGGCCGAGGATCGAGGCGGTAGCCGACGTCGGCCCAGCCCTTCGCGCTCAGCACAGACTCGACGACCTCGAGGCCGCGCCGGGCCGCCTTGAGGTTCAGGTCGATGATCTCACGGCCCTTGCGGAGGAACCGCTCTTCCAGGAGCGAGGTCAGGTGGGTCATGTCACGATCGAAATCCAACAGCCGGAACAGCCCGCCCACTGTGACGACGTTCTTGACGACGTCGCGCTTCAGTTCATCGCGGGCGATGTTGCGGGCGGGGATTGGAAAGACCTTGATCCCGCGCCGCACGAGCGCGTCGGTAGGAATCTCGCCGGTGCTACTGTCGTAGACGAGCACGCCGCCATCCTTCAGGTGTCTGGCGTGACGAAGGACGGTGTCGCGATTCGGCTTGTCCTTGGCGTCGGGGTTGCTATCGTAGTCGAGCGCCACGAGAATGTCGAGCGCGGTATCGCCCCACGATTGCGGAGGCTTCTCATCGATGACCAGCGGATCGTACTGATGGGCGCCGTAGATCGTCGAGGCGTAACCGCGTTCCATCGCCAGCACGTACAGACCGGCACGGGTGAGGATGCGGCCGAGGAGGTCGGTGACGGTGACGACGCCGTCTCGGAGCTGCACGCCCCCGATCAGGAGTTTCAATTTGTTGACGATCAAGGATAAAGCTCCTTTTAACTGTCCACTCCACCACTGATGCTACAGGCCTCCGGCAACTGGCCCAGAGGCCTGAACCCACGTAGAAACTGCTGCCGACTTATCATAACATAGGTCCCCATCACAGCGCCCCATCAAAGGGTTGCTTTAGCGGCAAAGAGAACGTTGGCGGCGTGGAGTTGAGAGAACGTTACGAGGAAGATCTCTTCCTCGTCCGGGGCGCGCTCGCCTGGACGGCGCTCATCGCGTTCTGCGCTGCGCTGCTCCTCCTCCCCCGCGCCGCCCCCGGATATCTGCTCTTCACGCTCTCGCTCATCGCCGTCAACAGCATCATCGCTGTCGGATTGAACCTGCTCGTCGGCTACACCGGTCAGATCTCACTCGGGCACGCCGGGTTCGTGGCGATCGGCGCCTACACGGCCGGACTGGTGATGACGAAGGTCCCCTGGCCGGAGCCGCTCATGGCATGGGGCGTCTCCTGGCTCGCTGCCCTCTCGGCCGCGGGGCTCGTCGCGGCGGCGTTCGGATTTCTCGTGGGGGTGCCCGCGCTGCGGCTCACCGGCCCGTATCTCACCATTGCCACGCTCGGGTTCGGCATCGCGATCCACCAGGTGCTGACGAACTGGGATCGTCTGTCCGGCGGACGCACAGGGTTGTTCCTGCCGAAACTGCTCTTCGGTCCCTGGCGGCTGGGGGAGCGCCAGCTCTACTACGTCGCAATCATCCTCGCGGGGCTGCTCGTCTGGGTCGCGTTCAACCTCGTCCGCTCGCACGTCGGCCGCGCGTTCGTGGCCATCCGTGATAGCGACATCGCCGCAGAAGTGATGGGTGTGAACCTCACGGTGTACAAGACCCTTGCGTTTGCCGTCAGCGCGGCCTATGCGGGGATCGGTGGGGCGATGCTGGCATTCATACTGGGGTATCTGGAACCCCAGCTCTTCACGTTGTTCGAATCTATCTATTACTTCAGCATGATCGTCATTGGGGGGCTGGGCACTGTGCCCGGATCGATCCTGGGCGCGGCGCTCCTGACCGTTCTGCCTCAGCAACTAGCCGCATTGAAGCAGTGGCTGCCCCTCGTCTACGGCGGCACGATCGTGCTGGTGATGGCGATCGAACCGCGGGGGCTGTATGGGCGGTGGATGAAGATCAAACTGTGGTTTAAGGCATGGCCTTTCTAAATGGAACTCTTCGCTCAGTACACGATCGGAGGCCTCGCCATAGGCAGTCTCTACGCATTGGTGGCGCTGGGTATCGTCTTGCTGTATCGCACGGCGCGGATCTTGAACTTTGCGCACGGGGATCTGGCCACGGTTGGGACCTTCATCGCCTTTACCTTACTCACGACATTCCGTCTGCCGTTTGCCGTCGCTACGGCGGCGAGCATAACGGCGGCTGCGGGCATCGGGGTAGCCTTCTTCTTCATTGTCTTGCGACCGGCGAAGGAAGCAACGCTGCTCGGCCAGATTGTGATCACGCTGGGATTCGCCCTGGTGCTCAGCGGTGCGGCGTCACTGGTGTGGGGTGCCGATACCAAAGTGTTCCCGTTCCCCCTGTCTGAGACCAGGGTGTACCGGCTCGGCGATGTCGTCGTCAGCCAGATCAGCATCGGCACGTTCCTCATCGGGATGGCGCTGATGGCCGGCCTGTACCTGCTGGTTCAGCGCACCAGACTCGGACTGGCGATGCGTGCCGTATCGCAACATCTGGTCGCAGCGCAGGTACTGGGGATCCCGGCGAAGCGGGTCTTCGCCCTGACCTGGGGGCTTG
>JACPRY010000037.1 GCA_016193565.1 Armatimonadota bacterium | reverse complement strand
GCGCGATCGCCAGCCAGAGCGTTAGAACGCTATGGAGCCGGCGCATCTGCCACTCCTCCGTGCGTGACGACCGGGACATGCACCCCTTCTTCCCGTGTCTCCCAGATCGACACGATCGGGAACACTTTACTGAATAAGATATAGATCAGGACAAACCCGGCGAACGCCGCGGCAGTGATCGACCACTCCACCCATGTCGGCCAGTAGATCGCCCAGCCCGTGGGCGCACGCTGAATCGGCAGGAATGGGTTCTGCAGCGTCGGCACGATGATCACGAACCGCTTGAGCCACGCGCCGACGGTAACCAGGAGTGAGGCAGTGACTACTGCGCTGATCGGCTGTGCATGCAGGGCCGGCAGTACCGAGATAAACAGCCATCCGGCCAGGGCCGCGATGATCCACGGTGCGGAGGCGAGAATCGCGCTGCCTAGTCCAGCTGCCGCGACAGGCGAACCTGAGAATGAGATGAAGAGCAACACCGATGCAAATGCTGTCGCCGCCGAGAGCGCCGCGGCAGGCCGCACCAGAGGAACGCGCCACAAGCCTGCGACCCAGCCCAGCCGCGGCACGGTGAGCAAAAGCAAGGGAAGCAGCACACCGCCGATCTGCGTGATGTAGAACAGTGGAGCAAACCGCCCGCTCAAGACCTCCATCAGGTAGCCGCGCTCTGCCGTGGCCATCTTGTACACCGGCGTCAGGTATTCGGAGAACGTAAAGTATCCGTAGATCAAGGCCAGCGCAAGCAGCAAATATCCCATCCGCCGGAAATGGGATTCGGTGATGTACGCTTCCAGGCGGTAGGCTTTCCTGAATGCGGCCATGGCCACGACCACGGCCGCGATTCCACTGAAAATCGCCCCGATCACGAAGTACGGTCCGAAGATGGTCGAGTTCCAGCCGGCCCGCAGTGTCATACCGAAAATCCAGGACACGACGGTGTGCACCGAGACGGCGACCGGAATGATGATGATGGCCATGGTCGCGATCCCCCGCCCCAGCAATGCACGCTGACGTTCCGTCCCTAGCCAGCTGAGCGAAAGCGCCTTATACAGCCGCCGCTTCCATGCCGGCAAGCGCGGAAGGCGATGTAGGATGGCCAGGTCAGGAATCAGCGGCAGGTAGAGGTACAGGAGGCTGCCGGTCAGATATGTCGTGATGGACATCACGTCCCACAGGATTGGAGATTGCAGCCGCCCATAACGGACGATGTTGAGGATGCGGTCCGGACGGCCCAGGTCCACCAGCACCATCGGCGCGGCCACCATCAGGGCAAACACCGTGATCCCCTCTGCCAGACGGGTGATGGGGCGGCGCCACTCCGTGTTCGTGACCCGCAGGATGGCCGAGATCAGCGTCCCCGCATGGCTGATGCCGATGAAGAAGACGAAGTTCGTGATGTAGAGGCCCCACATCACGTGGTCACGCAGGCCGGTGACGCCCAGCCCGTACCGCAGCTGCACCGCATAGGCGATGACGCCCCAGCCGACGATCGCCCCCAGCAGGCCGACCAGTACAGTGAATCCCGTTCCTGTCGAACGCATCGAGGCCAGGAGCGGAACTTCTCGGTCTGGAGCGTGCGCGGCTTGCATCGGCGTCAGCGATGGTCCATCGCGGTCCCGGGTGCAGATTCCGCAGGCGGCGCGGGATAGACACGTTTGCGCGGCGGAAGGTAGTAGACTCTGGGCTCGGTGCCCAGTTCCTCCATGAACCTGTACCCGCTATTCTCTTTGAGCAGCGCTGAAAGGCGGACCGTCTCTCCCTGGGAGTTGGTGACGGCGTCTTCGACTTGATCGCCGAAGTATATCGCGCCCATCGGGCACGCCGCGGCGCACCCCGGCAGCTTGCCTTCTTTCACCAGGGCGGGGCAGAAGATGCACTTCTCCGAGACACCCTTCCGGTGGGGGTAGGCCCAGTCTGTGGAGTAGGGCTGGGCAAGCTCCTCCGGGGTGTGGGACGGTTCCGTCCAGTTGAAACTCCTGGCCTGGTACGGACAGGCCGCCAGGCAGAACCGGCAGCCGATACAGCGGGTTCCATCCTGGATCACGATCCCGTCCTCCCGCTTCCAGGTCGCGCTGACCGGGCAGACTTTCACGCATGGCGGGTTGTCGCACTGCATGCAGGGCCTGGGGAACCAGTAGGGTGCCCCGGCCTGGTGATCGCGCATCTCATACACCCGGATCCACTCCTGCCCCGCCGGCACGAAGTGCATCGCGCTGCAGGCCCGGGTACACTCACGGCAGCCGTCGCACTTGGCCAGATCGATCACCATCACCCAGCGCCGGCCGGCCACCCCCGGACCGCTCGGGTGAGGAGCCGCGGCGGCGTAGGCCACCGTGGCTTCGCCCGCGGCCGCAGGGACATCCGCAAGGTGCACGATCGTATTTGGAGTACTAGAACTGGCGACCAGCGCCGGAACTCCGGACCTGCGCCCGAACCGCCACCGGCGGAAGATTCCTCCCCAAACAGAAGGACCCGCCGCGGCGGCGGCCCCCGCCCCCAGGATCTTTAGAAACGACCGCCGCGAGAAGGCCATCCTACCGCTCTCCTAGGACAATGAATTGGCCGATCTGATCGGCGTGGTCTATGGCGCAGCCCACGACATTGCAGCCGTAGTGGAAAATCCCGGGACGCGTGGCCGTGAAGCGCACGGTCACCGTCTGCCCCGGCGGGATCGGCGGCATGACCACGTTCAAGGCGCCCAACGAGAACCCGTGAGCGCTTTCATCATCGCCATTGGTGATCCGGAGGATCACGGTGTCGCGGGCGTTGACGACGATGACCGAGGGGATCCAGTGACGGACCACGCGGTCCCCTTCCTTGGAGACAAGGAGGTGGAGCGAGAACTGCCGCACCTCGGGGGTGACCGGCGCGGTAGCGGATGCAGGCGGGGTGTACGTCTGTTGCACATTGTAGCCTGCGGCCAGCAGCAGGCCGCCGAGCATTATTGCGCCGGCGATCACCCACCTACGGCTCTTCACGGCCATGCCTCCACGGCCGGC
>JACPRY010000173.1 GCA_016193565.1 Armatimonadota bacterium | reverse complement strand
CTTCTCCCAGACGGAGACGGGAGCCAGAGAGGCCGCGTGTGCGGAAGCCGCGTCCGGCGGCGAACTCCAGCATCTGTGTGTGCTGATTCAGCAGCAGCACCGCGGCGGCGTCCACGCGCAGCCGTTCGGTCACCTGGTCCAGCAGCACCCCCAGGGTCACACGCAGGTCGAGGCTGGAGGTGATGGCCAGGTCGATGTCGCGCAGCGCGGCCAGCCGCTCCAGTTGATGGCGAATCCGCTCCTCGGCCTGCCTGCGCCCGACGCGCACTCCCTTCTCTTCGAGCGCGCGGATCACCGCAGGTCCCAGCCGGGTTAGACGGTCTTTGAGCAGATAGTCAGCGGCGCCTTCCTTCATGCACTCCACCGCGACCTCTTCGCTGATGGTACCGGTGACGACGATGAACGGAATGTCCAAGCCGCGCTCTTTCAGCAGCCGAAGAGCGTGTAAAGCGTTGAACTGCGGGAGCGTATAGTCCGCGAGGACAACGTCAAGATCAGGCGCCAGAAGCTCGAGGTACTCGGACTCGGTTCCCGCCTTCTGCCAGATCGGCTCGAAGCCAGCCCGCCGCAGTGTGTGCAACATCAGCTCGGCGTCGGACTGCTCGTCTTCAAGAATGAGAACACGCAGAGGCGTAGGCATGCGCGAGTGTCTGGTTGCCCTTAGCTGTCCACACTCAAGAACTTGGATGGGCTGGGGCGGGTGGCGATTGGTTGACCACCAGCCAGTAGTACCCCAGCTGCTTGACGATCTCCACGAACTGGTTGAAGTCCATGGGCTTTTGAATGTAACTGTTGACTCCCAGCTCATAGCACCTTGCCAAGTCCTGGTCTTCTCTGGAGCCGGTCATCACGATGACAGGAATAGTCTTCGTGCGTGGATCACTCTTGATCTCCCGGAGGACTTCCAGCCCGTTGACCTTCGGGAGTTTCAGATCGAGCAAGACCATCCTCGGCGGATGATCCCAAGCACGGCCGGCAAAATTCCCGCGGCAGAAGAGGAAATCCAGCGCCTCTTCGCCGTCGCGGACAACTTGGATGTCATTGGCGAGGTTGTTCCTGTGGAGGGCATGCATCGTCAGCTGAACGTCGGACGGGTCGTCCTCAACAAGAAGAATTCGCACCTCATGCATCATCTCGTATCTTCCTCCTTATGGGGGTCACCCAACGTGAAGTAGAACGTGGCGCCTTTGCCAACTTCCGCCTCGGCCCAGATTCGCCCACCGTGGCGGCGCACGATGCGGTGCGCCGTGGCCAGCCCGACGCCCGTTCCTTCAAACTCCTCTTGACGGTGAAGCCGCTGGAAGACAGCGAAGAGCTTGTCAGCGTACTTCATGTCGAATCCGACGCCGTTGTCGCGTACATAGAGGACCAGCTCACTGCTGTGCGCCAGCGTGCCGACCTCGATCACGGCACGCTCACGCGGTCGGGTGAACTTCAGCGCGTTAGAAAGCAGATTCGCGAACACCTGCTTCATCAACCCAGGGTCACATGCCACCGACGGCAGCTCACCAACACGCCAGTCTATCTGGCGCCCTTCGCATTCCGAACGCAGCTCCGCCACGACCTCCTGGACCAGCGCATTCAGACCGGTCAGGTGCCAGCTGAGATCCTGACGGCCGACGCGCGCCAACTTGAGCAGGTCATCCACCAGCTGGCCCATCCGCTTGCTGCTCTGAGCGATGCGCTGCAAATGTGGCCGGGATTCGTCGGCGAACGTGGACGCGTATTCTTCCAGGAGAATCCGACAAAAGCCATCGATGTGGCGAAGAGGAGCACGCAGGTCGTGTGCGACGGAATAGGTGAACGCTTCGAGTTCCTGGTTGGCCACGACGAGTTCGGCATTGACTCTCTGGATTTGCCGCTCGGCTCGCTTCCGTTCTTCGACTTCTTTTGCCAGTTGCTGGTTGACCATCTGGATGTTTGTTCTTGCTTCATCGAAGTCTTCCAGGATGTTCAGCACCGCGCGCTGTGTGGTTTCCAGTCGGGCCCTCTCCTCGGAGGAATCCTCGAGGATATTGACTACCGCGCGCTCTGCGGCCTCAAGGCTGACCTTTTCCTGGACGAGATCCTCAAGGATGTTCAGGACCGCGTGCTGGGCAGCTTCCAGTCGTGCTGTTTCGCTAGAAGAGTCTTCCAGAAGGTTCAACATCGCGCGTCCGGTGCTTTCCAGCCGACCCTTCTCCACCTCGAAGTCTTCCAGGATGTTCAAAAGCGCGCGCTGGCCGACCACCAACTGGGTTTTTTCAGCGCTGAAATCCTCAAGAATGTTGAGGAGCGCGCGCTGAGGATCTTCCAGCGCTGCCCTTCCCTCGTCTGACTCCGCCGGATCGAAGGACCCCACGCCGTTCACTCCTCCCGTGCCACCTCTCGCGGAGCGAGCCCGGAGATCGGTGCGTCCCATTGCGATCTAGGGCTAGTCGGCCGAGCCGCCTAAACTCGTCAACTTCCTCTGCAGGTCCTCGACTTGCTTTTTTAGGTCGATCATTTTCAGCTCGCGTCCGACCGTTAGCCTCTGGAATCGCTCTAGCTCGGCCAGCCGCTCCAGCTCTCGGGCGCGCTGCTCGGCCAACTCCGCCTCTGCTTTCTTGAGTGCGGTGATGTCGCGAGCTGCAGCAAAAACGCCGAGCACATTGCCGCGGGCATCTCTGTAGACGGAGGCGTTGTAGAGGACGTGCGTCAGCCGCCCGTCCACGTGCCGGATCGTCAGCGGGTAGTCGGTGACAAACCCCTTGGCGAACGTCTGCTGGTACCCTTCCCGGGCTTTCTCTGGCTCGGTGAAGTAGTTCGAAAAGTCAGTCCCGATCAGCTTCTCCCGCGTGACCCCGGTGACTTTCACCGTCGCCTCGTTTACGTCCATAACCTTCCCCTCCGGACTGATGGTCACCAGCGGGTCCAGGCTCGCCTCGATCAGGCTGCGGGCGTACTGGGACGCTTGCTTCTGCGCCGTCACATCCCGGGCAGCGGCAAAGACCCCGAGGACGTTGTCCCGCGCGTCCTTGTAGACCGAGGCGTTGTACAGCACGTCGGTCAGTTTCCCATCCTTGCGCCGGATCGTGAGCGGGTAGTCGGTGACCAACCCTTTGGCAAAGACCTGCTGATAGCCATCCCGCGCCTTGTCGGGCTCCGTGAAGAAGTTGGAGAAGTCACTGCCGACCAGCCGCTCCCGGGCCAGGCCGGTCACCTTGATGGTGGCTTCGTTCACATCCGTGATCTTCCCGTCCGGGCTGATGGTCACCAGCGGGTCCAGGCTCGCCTCGATCAGGCTGCGGGCGTACTGCGTGAGGCGGATCTCTTCTGAGATATCTTTAGAGATCAGGAGAAACCCGATGGGCTTACCGGAGGGATCCCGCCGCGGGGTGATGACCACACGAGCCTTGAATTCCTCGCCGTTCCTGCGTTTCCGAGTCAGTGTTCCTTCCCATTTGCCATGCTCACGAGCCTCCGCCATGATCTGCCCGGGCAGCCCAGCGCGCACATCTTCCGCAGCATGGAGAATTGACGAGTTAGCTTTGCCGACGACTTCGTCCGGCCCATACCCGTACAGCCTGCGGGCGCCCGCGTTCCAGAGGACGAGCGTTCCGTTCAGGTCCATGGCGATAATGGAATATTCCGTCGAGGATTCAAGGATATTGCTGATGAAATCAATGCCTGCTTGGGGGGAACTGACAAGGGCCCTATCGAACAGTAACGGCCCGCCGCCATCCGCAGGAATCTGTCCCTGTGTTTCCGGCACTGACTGTGAAAGGCTCCCGCTTGCCTGATTCCCTGAACTCTGAGGAACCTTGCCCCGTTGTGGTTTCATGACTTCCCCTCCTCGCGTTTTTCGCGCCCGGTAGCTACCAGCGTAGTGGTTAACCCGATAGTTAGCTTTCCTCTACCAAAGCTTCGGAAACAATATGTGCCACAATCTTGCCAAATATAGACACAAAATTTACATTCCTCCGGTACAGCTCAGTCTGTGTGTAGCGCGCAGCGTGTCGGGACAAATCCCGACGAGGCAAAGGACGACTTCGGTGCGGACCTACCTCGGCGGTTTTCTGGACCCCTCGGGGTACGCAGGTAACAGTCGGTCCCGAAAAACGGAAACGCCCAAGAACGTGTGAGCCAACAGCTGGGCCACAGCTCGGCGAAGCTCACGCTGGATGCCTACGGGCGCATCATCGAGGAGGGGTACCGGCTGGATCGGGAGGCGACACTGCGAAAGCTCGAGGAAGTCCTATGCGGTGCTACTAGGGTGCTACTAACAACGGAACCGAGGGAGGAGAGAAGCGCGAAAAAGCCTTGATAGAATTGGCGAACTGGAGCCGCCGATCGGATTCGAACCGATGACCCCCGCATTACAAGTGCGGCGCTCTACCACTGAGCTACGGCGGCCCTTGCCACACTAATATACTACAGGGCTCAGGGCATAGGGCTTAACTTAGGGCTTAGAAAAAGCAAACTACCGGCAACATCCCAGTAGTTACTAAGCCCTAAGCCCCAAGCCCTAAGCCCTAGTAGACGCTGCGCCGCGCGATCCAGTAATCGAGCAGGTCTTCGTTCGCCTTCAG
>JACPRY010000171.1 GCA_016193565.1 Armatimonadota bacterium | reverse complement strand
TTGTCTGAGGTCACGATCGCCATGTCCGCGAGCTCCGCCGCGAGCCTGCCCATGATCGGCCGTTTGGTGCGGTCGCGGTCGCCGCCACATCCGAACACGACAATCGTGCGGCCGCGCACGAAATCCTTCGCGGTCTGCAGCACGTTCGCCAAACCGTCGGGGGTGTGTGCGTAGTCCACGACCACCCCAAACGGCTGTCTCTCGTCCACCGCCTCAAACCTCCCCGGCACGCCCGAGAACGACTGGCGCGCCGGGGCCAGCTCGTCCAGTGTCACGCCGGCCCACTGTGCCACGGCGATCGCAGCCAGGGTGTTGTACACGTTGAAGCGGCCGTGCAACCGGGAGCGCAGCAGCGCCGCGTGTCCGCGCGGGGTCACGATGCGAAACTCCGTGCCGCCCAGATGGAGGCGCACGTCACTTGCCCGAACATCCGCGCCCGATGTGATGCCGTAGGTCACGGTCTGTGCCCGGCTCGCGCGGGCCATCGCCGCGCCGGCAGGATCGTCGGCATTGATGATCGCCACGCCGTCGGGCTCCACCATCTCAAAGAGTCTGCGCTTCGCGGCAAGGTAAGCGTCAAATGTCTTGTGGAAGTCGAGGTGATCCTGCGTGAGGTTGGTGAAGACGGCCGCGGCGAACCGCATCCCTGTGACGCGATGGAGGGCGAGCGCATGGGAGGCCACTTCGACCGCGACGTAGCGGATCCGCCGATCCGCCATCTCTCGCAGCAGGCGCTGGAGCTCGGGCGCTTCGGGTGTCGTGCGTTCCAGATCAATCGTCGCCTCCCCCATCTTTGCGCCCATCGTGCCGATGATGCCGCAGGGACGGCCGGCGCCGCTGAGGATCGCCTCAATGAGGTATGCGGTGGTTCCCTTTCCGTTTGTACCGGTGATGCCGAGCACGGACAGCTCCCGCGACGGATGGCCGTAGAAGGCGCTGCCCAAGTGCCCGAGCGTCTCGCGAGAATTCGGAACGGCAATGCGTGGCACGCCCTCAGGCACAAGAACATCGCGTTCGACCACGACCGCGGCCGCACCGCGCGACACCGCATCGGGGACGAACGTGTGGCCATCATGGGTGAACCCGACGATGGCCACAAACATCATGCCGGGCCGGACCTGGCGGGAATCGGCAGTGATCCCGCTGATCTCCCCGTCCGCCACCCCACTCGTCGGCAGGCCTGCTTCTCGCAGCAGGTGGATGAGTCGCATCTGGATCAATTATATTGCCCTTATCGCTTGCCCGGGGGAACGCGCAAGTACCACAGGGCCTGCGAGGCGACTTCACGGAACACCGGGGCCGCGATGGCCCCCCCAAAGTACACACCCTGCGGCTCATCCAACACGACGAGGACCAGGAGCCTCGGGTCCTCGACGGGCACGATCCCGAGGAACGACGCGATGAACCGGGAAGGATCATATCCGCCGTACGGTGACGGCTTTTGCGCCGTACCGGTCTTTCCCGCCACCGTGTAGCCCTCGATCGCCGCCTGCGCGCCGGTGCCGTCATCAACCGCGCCGACCATCATCTGTAACACCGTCCGGGCGACGTGCGGTTGCACGACCTGGCGCACGGCTTCCGTGCCGACCGCCTTGACCAGCCGCCCTTGGCTGTCGCGCACGGCGCGCACGATGTGCGGGCGGACCATGACGCCGTCATTGGCGAGCACCGTCGCCCCCGACAGCAGCTGCAAGGCCGTCGTGCCGATCCCCTGACCAAACGCGATTGTCTGCAAGGCGGGCCCGAGCCACTCCGATGGAGCAGGGACGATCCCTCTGGCTTCGCCGGGAAGATCGATGCCGGTCGGATCGCCGAAGCCGAACCGGCGGATGTACCGATGCAGGCGCGCTTTCCCCAGCCGTGAGGCAACCTGCGCTGAGCCCACGTTGCAAGAGTTCTTGATGATGCCGCCCATCGTCTGCCAGCCGTGCTTCTGGTTGTGCGCGTCGCGGATGACGTGGCTGCCGGGGACACGCAGCGTGCCCGAGCAGAAGACGCGGTCGGCCGGCCCCATCACACCGGCGTCGAGGGTTGCCGCGGTGACGAAGATCTTGAACGTGGAGCCGGGCTCGAAGACATCAGCCAGCGGCCGCGGCAGCCAGCGATCGGCAGCCACCGCCCCCGCGGCGTTCGGGTCGTACGCCGGCCGCACGGCCAGTGCCAGGACCTCACCGGTTCTCGGATCGATGACCGTCACGGATCCTCGCCTGGCCTTCGTGCGCGTGAGGACGGCGGACAGTTCGCGCTCGGCGATGTGTTGAATCACCTGGTCGATCGTCAGCAGGATATCGGCGCCGTCGACCGGCGCCTCGACGAGGCGCTGCGTCTCGACGAGCACGCGCCCGACGCCGTCCTGCTCCGCCACCGCGCGACCAGCTTTGCCGCGGAGCACGTGATCGTAACTGAGCTCCACTCCGGAGAGGCCCTGGCTGTCGATGCCGACGAAACCGAGGGCGTGCGCCGCAAGTTCACCATTCGGATACACGCGGCGGTCCTCCGTGAGAAATCCGATCTGGCCCTCCAGGTTCAGGGCCTTGACGCGCTCCGCGGTCTGACGCTCGACCTTGCGCGCGAGCCACGCGAAATGGCGCCCGGCGGTAAGCCGTTGCTCGACGTCGCCAGATGACATGCCCAGGACGGGGCCGATCGCTGCCGCGAATGCGCGTCGGTGTGTGATGGCGCCAGGGACCGCGTAGATGGAGGGGGCGTTCAGGTTCACGGCAAGCGGCCGGCCCCGTCGGTCGAGGATCCGGCCGCGGTGCGGCTCGAGCGGGATCGTGGCCAGTTGCTGGCGGTGGGCG
This sequence comes from Armatimonadota bacterium, assembly GCA_016193565.1. Classification (GTDB taxonomy): domain Bacteria; phylum Sysuimicrobiota; class Sysuimicrobiia; order Sysuimicrobiales; family Kaftiobacteriaceae; genus JACPRY01. Next base: position 15,766 of record JACPRY010000171.1, on the reverse strand, counting down.
AGGGTCTGCAGCGTGCGCCCCTCGATCGCCTGCAACTGCGCGACGCGCGCGAGCAGCACCACAAGCGCTGCGAGCAGCACCCCCAGCAGGACCGAGGTGCGCCGGCGCATCTGTTGTCTCGCCTCCACCGGCGGTTCGGGCACGGGCCGCCGGGAATGTCGTTGAACGAGGAATTCGATGGGAGATGAACTCGAGGACTTCCGCCTGCGCCTGCGGGACTGCTTGACTCGGAGAGACCGTCGATCAGTGGCTGCGCCGCGCCGGTATCTGAGGCTCATCAGACACCGTCAATCGGTTTCGCGTGCCTCCGCTTCGCCCAGCCCGAGCCAGGTGACGATCCGTGGCCACGGAGACGCGCCGGGGATTTCGCGGGTCGCGACGGCCACGGGCGCGAGCCGCAGGGCCCAGAGCTGCTGCGGCTTCGGCGCGACCATCCCCATCTCGTCGACGGCGATCTGCTCGATCCGCTCGGGCGACTTGAGTGCCGTCACCGTCGCGAGCAAACGCGCGTTGTCTGACTGCAGTGCAGCGACCTGACCCCGCAATCGCAGGATCGCGTAGCCGCTGCTCGCCGCCTCGGTCCGCTGCGACACATAGGTGACTGCGGGAAGGAACACGACGACCGCGACGACCAGCACGCGGACGAGCGGGTTCCTCCGGCGCGCCCGCAGGCGGGAAGAGGTCCGCGACTTTGTGGCGATGGCTAGCATGACAATCTTCCCCGTTGCCTCAACCTGGAACGACTTTCACTGCATGGGGCGGGACGCCGGACATCGGTTGCCGGAGGTGCTCCGATGTGGTGTGAAGGGGATTCTTCGGGGTATGAGTGAAGGTGCGAAGACCGATCGTCACGGCGGCCCCGCCCCAGCCCTGTATTCAGTTTTGACGTCCTACGCTTCCACCTCGCTTATTCGTTCCGCAGCACGCAGTTTCGCGCTGCGCGCGCGCGGGTTGCGCGCGATCTCAGCGGGTGACGCGGTCACCGGCTTCTTGGTCAGAATCCGAAGTAACCGCTTCCCGCTCGACATGCTGGCGGAGGTCCCGGGAGGACAGGTGCACCCACGGGAGAGGCGCAGGAAGGTGTGTTTGATGGTTCGATCCTCCAGGGAGTGGAAGGTAATGGCGCAGAGTCGACCTGCCTCCCGGAGAGCCTCCGCCGCATCTGGTATGGCCTTTTCAAGGTTCAGTAGTTCGTCGTTCACGGCAATGCGTAGTGCTTGAAACGTCCGTGTCGCAGGGTGGATGCCCCGGGGCCACGACCGGCGCGGGATCGCGCCCGCGACGACCTCGGCCAGCTCTGTCGTTGTGGCCAGCGGACGCGCCCGCATGATCGCACGGGCGATGCGCCGCGACCACCGTTCCTCACCGTACCGCCAGATGATCCCTGCCAGTTCCTCCTCTGGTAGATGGTTCACGAGACCGGCGGCCGTCCGGCTCTGCCGGCGATCCATCCGCATATCCAGCGGGCCCGCGATCGCAAACGAGAACCCGCGTGCTGCATCTTCAAACTGCATCGAGGAGGCGCCCAGGTCGAAGAGGATGCCGTCGACCTGTTGGAGGCCCTGCGCTCGCAGGACCCTGGTGATGTCCGCGAAGTTTTCGCGGACAATCACCACCGCCTCGCCGAACCGCTGCAATCGCCGGGAGGCTGCCGCGAGTGCCTCGTCATCCCGGTCGATCCCGATCAACCGTCCGCCGGGGGCGATCCGCTCCAGGATCGCCTCGGCGTGTCCCCCGCCGCCGAGCGTGGCGTCGACATAGACGCCGCCGGGCTTTGGGTTCAGCCACCGTATCGTTTCGTCAAGCAGAACCGGTACGTGACTGATCTTATAAGCTCAGGTCTTCTAACCCCGACGCCAGTTCTGACGCCTGGGACTGCACTCTCGCGATGTACTTCTGCCAGTTCTCCAGGCTCCAGATCTCAAGCCTGGCGCCGACACCGATCACGACCGCCTCGCGGTCAATCTTCGCGTACTGTCGAAGGTGGGCCGGGAGGGTCAACCTCCCTTGCCCGTCGATCTCAGCGTCTTCCGCGCTGGCCAGCATGAAGCGCACGAAATCGCGCCGGCTGACCGACTGCGACCGAAGTTTCTTCTCGTTCCTCGCCCATTCGGCGGGTGCGTACACGCTCACGCACTCGTCGAGTCCCCTGGTCACCACGACCGCGTTCCCAAGTGCCCGCCGAAATTTTGGGGGCAGTACAATCCGCCCCTTCTCGTCCAGGGAGTAGTGATGCTCTCCTTTGAACAAACGTACCACCGTTCCCCACTTTGCTCCACAATTCATTCAACTCCTTCCCCCGAACTCCTCCTGCCAGACCGCGATTTTCGAAAAAGGTCCGAAAAATCGCAAAGAACACGCCCCACCGCAAGATCGTGGGGCGCAGGAGCTTGGCGAACGCTATATGTGGAATGTCAGTCGATCGGGAGGCTCAGAACCAGGAGTTGAGACGCGACCGTTCGAACTCGATCTTCTCCATCAATGCCTGCTCCGAGGGGGCGGTGACTTCCACCTGCGGTCCGCCCGGCGCGGTGAAATGCCCCTGCACCTTGGCGGCCTGCCCTCCCCCGATCTCGATGTAACAGTACCCTCGTCCGTCGAATGCGGCATCGGATTGTTTCCCCGTGATCTCCGCTGCGATGTGCGCGGCTGCCACCTTTGCCTGCGATTCTGCAAACACTCCCGCTTTCGGCAGCGGCAACTTGTTCGCGAGCGGGATTTCTGTCACGTCTCCCACGGCATAGATGCGGGAGGCGGACGTGCGCAGCGTTTTGGGATCCGTGAACAACCACTCACCCTGCAGCTGCAGACCGAGCGACTTGATGAGCGCGGGCGGCCGGTGCGGCGGCACCCCGATGAATAGATCAGCCTCGATGCTGCCGCGGTCGGAGATCGCCGTGCTTCCCTCGAGACGCTCGACCTTGCGGTTGGGCGTGAACACTATCCCGCGGGAGGCGAGCTGTCCTTCCACCTGCGCGCAGCCGGCGGCGCCCACGACTGGCAACGACATCGGTTGCGGCGTGAACGCCGCGATCTGCACGGCCTGGCGGAGACCACGCTGCTGAAAATGGTCGGCCAGCAGCATCGCGGCTTCGTACGGTGCCGGCGGACACTTGTATGGCACGCCGAGGATGCCGACGACGATGCGCCCTTTCGTGAACGTCTTCACGCGTGCGGCCAGCCGCTCCACATCCGCCGCATCATATAAGTTGAACGCCGCGGGCGAGAAGCCCGGCACGAGATCGGGGCGCGGTTCCGCGCCCAGCGCGATCACCAGGTAGTCATACGGCACCGTCCCAGTGTCCGCCGTCACCGTGCGCGATGCGGCATCGATCCGCCCCACCGTGCCCTGGCGCACATCGATGCCTCTCTCTCTGAGCGCGGACAGGGTGCGGGTGCCCTCGGCGAGGGTGCCGCGCCCGGTGAGGACCCAGAGTTTGCGCAGGCCCATCACAAACGCGGGACGGCGGTCGATGAGCGCAATCGTAGGTTCACCGCCCAGCAGCTTGCGGAGCTCGAGTGCCGCCGTGATGCCCCCGAACCCACCGCCTAGGACCACGACCCGCGCGCCGGCCATTGCATCACCTCAGTCGAGATGATGTTCCTCCATCCCTTCGTTCGTCCCTCTGCCCGGTCAATAGCCCAATTGGGCTAAAGGAGGGGACAGGCACCTCCTGCAGGAAGGGCCTGTCCCCTCCTTCCTCCTCCAGAGAGGCGCGGCTCGAGCAGCGCAGAACTATAGCCGCGACATGCAGCGGCGGCTGCAGTTCATCATCCTGGGCCATGTCTGGGTCTTGGTGCCGGTCGCCCTGGCCTGGTTGGCGCGGCCCGCATGGCGTGGGCAATCTGCGCCGGAAGACGCCGGCGCGCTCCTCCCCCTCGCAATCATCGCCGCCGCGTATCTGCTCGTCCGCACCTGGCTCACCGTGGTGCGGTGGATGCCGAGGCCGGTGGCGATCTATCCGTACGTCGATGTCGGACTGGTGACGGCGGGATTGATCAGCCTGCGCAACCCCACGGATCCGCTCTCGATCCTGTACTTCATTCCTCTCGCCTCGGCCGTCGCGTCCATGTCTGTGAATCACCTCGTGGCGGTCGGCAGCGTCACCGTCGCCGCCTATCTCGCGGCCATCATCGTCTCGGGCGTCCCATGGACGATCGGCATGGTCTACCGGATCGTGATGCTCGCGTTAATGTCATCGCTCTACTGGTTGATCATCCGGGTCGTGACGACGTACGTGCGGTCCGCGGAACGCGGCGAGTATCGTGCGGAACTGTCCCGGGAAATCCACGACGGCGTGCAGCACCTGCTGGTGACGCTGGGCACGCGGCTGGAATTGGCGCGGCATCTCGTCCGTGAGGCACCCGGGCGCGCTGAGCAGATCCTGGCCGAAGAGCGTGAAACAGCCCGGCGCGCCTCGGACGAGATGCGGTATCTCGTCCGGCGGTTGCGCGCGGCCGTCCAGCACAGTGATTTCGCCGCCGCCTTGCGGACGCAGATCGCGGCCATCGCGGATCGCTGGCCGTTCGCCCTGGACGTCGATGTGCCGCCGACCTTGCCGCGCCTATCGCCGAAGGCGGAACATGCCGTCCTGCGGGTCATCCAGGAGAGTCTCACCAATGTGGCCAAGCACGCGCAGGCCAGCAGGGTAGCGATCACGATCTCGACGCAGGACGGACAGCTCCGGTGTGCTATCGCCGACAATGGCACCGGCTTTGATCCGGCCTCCGCCAACGGCGCCGGTCTCACGGGGCTGCGCGAGCGGGTGCAGTCCGCCAACGGCACTCTGGAGGTTTCCTCCGAACCGGGTCGGGGAGCGATGGTCGTGGCCACATTTCCTGTGCCCAAGCCAACCTTCTTGCTGTGGAGAAAATTCGAATCCTGATCGCTGAAGATGAGGGGATCCTCCGGAACGCGCTCGGAGAACTCCTCGCGCGCGAGCCGGACCTGCAGATCGTCGCGTCCTGTCCGGACGGCCGCGAAGCGCTCATCGAGGCGCTCGCCCACCGCCCGCACGTCGTCCTCACAGATTTGCGCATGCCGAAGATGGACGGAACCGACCTGATCCGGCAGCTGAAAACGAAGCTCCCTGAAACAGCCGCCGTGGTCCTCACCGCATTTGATGACGATGACACCCTCTTTGCCGCCCTGAAGGCAGGTGCCCTTGGCTATGTGCTGAAGGACGCGTCCCTCGAGCAGATCGTGCAGGCGATCCGCGCGGCGAGATCCGGCGAAGGATTCCTTTCCCCCGGCCTCGTGATACGCGTGATCAAGGAGTTCACGCGTGTCGACCAGATGGCGCGGGGACAGCGCAAGCTGTTCGCGCAGCTCACGCGCCGCGAGCGCGAGGTGCTGGAGCTGCTCGCCGGCGGACTGCGCAACAAAGAGATCGCCGCGCGGCTGGCTCTCTCGGAGAAAACAGTCCGCAACCACATGAGCGCAATCCTCGGCAAACTCCAGGTGAACGACCGCACGGAAGCCGCCCTGATCGCCGCCCGCCACGGCTTGGGCGGCACCCCTCCGCCGGGTGATCAAGCACAGTAGGACTCGCGCCTCCGGGATTTCCGGGAACATCTTCCCGTGAAAGTAGGACCTCAGAGATTGCGTTCCGTGATTCCGGGTCGATGGTCTTTCTTCGCCTCTACCCTATCCTTGGTTCGAAATCAAGCTAGATTGCCAGGGAGGGATAGAGATGAGAGCCACAGCGCTTGTGCTGGTGACGATCCTCATGATTGGACTGGCGGGCGTCCCCGCGTTCAGCCAGTCTCCTCCGCATCTGCAGGCCAAGCAGGCGCTCGCGTTGGTCGAAACGAGCGCCGGAACGGGAAGCGGGTTCGCCGTTGGCCCGAATCTCGTGGCGACTGCCTGTCACGTGATCAAAGGTGCGACCGCGATCCGGGTTCACTTCTGGGCGACAAAGATGCAGGCGAACGGCCGTCAGGTGATGTGCAACGAGCAGTACGACATCGCCTTCATCGCCACGACCGTGCCGGATGGCACGTCCGTCCTCCAGTTCATGGCGGCCAAACCGGCACAGGGCGAGCAGGTCTGGGTGTGGGGGTATCCGCTCGGCACGACAATCGCCCTCGAGCCCTCGGTGGCGATCGGCATTGTGAGTGCCACTGAGACGGCAGGTGGGTTCATCGCGCTGGACATCAGCGGCGCTCCGGGAAATAGCGGTGGGCCCGTCGTCAACGCTGATGGCAAGGTCATCGGGATCCTGGTTGGGGCATGGAGCGCGGGCGCACAGGGCTCGACGGGCTTTAAATACGCAGCGTCGGGCATCACCGCCGGCACGCTGCTGGCCGACATCGGGTCGCAGCCGACGGCTCAGCAGAATGGCGAGGCCCGCCCGGCGGAAACGAGCATCCGTCCCGGCGAGGGCGTCGGGTCGGTGCGACTGGGCATGACGCCCACCCAGGTACAGGAAGCCGTCGGGCTGCCGCCCAGCGCCCGAAATCCCAACGGCTGGCACGGGTGGGAGACGCGCAAGCTGGCGGTCTACTTCAGCCAGGGTAAGGCGCTCATCATCTACACGGAAGACGCAGCCTTCGCCACCTCTGAGGGGATCCGGCTCGGTTCGACCGACGTCGACCTCGTGAAGGCGTATGGCACGCCGGTCTGCTCGTCGCTGCTCTCCTTCGAAGGTCGTGCCCACCTGGCCTGGGTGTATCGAGGAATGTTTGTGTTCCTCAGCGGTACCCCGCGTCAGATCTCCGGGGCTGCGGTCTTCCCGGCTGGAGCGGCGGACGCGCTGTGCCGGTAGACAGGAAGGAGATTCATCCATTGCCCGGCCGTCTCCCCAGGACGGCCGGGCTTGTTCATGCCGCCAGACCTGGAAGGAATCGCAGCGACGTGCGTGTAACGACAGTCCCGATTTCCCCCTCCCTATCTCCATGAACCGCCATCCCGGAAAATCGGGACGGCGCGACTCCAGTCTTGGGACACGGGTCCGATGTACCGTGTCCGGAGGGTCGCTACACTGAAGCACGCGACCTCAAGGAGGAGTAGACGTGGAGACGCTTCGTGATCTCTTCGAGCATGTCATCAGGACCAACGCCCCATCTAGAGAGCTGCTGAGGACCCGGTTTGGGAGAGACTGGCGGATCTACACGGTGGAGGCGTTTGCCGCGGCGACGCGCGCGACGGCGTCTCGGCTGGCGCAGGCGGGAGTGCGTGCGGGAGACCGCGTCGCCCTGTTCTCCGAAAACCGGCCCGAATGGCACATGGTCGACTTCGCCTGCCATCTGCTCGGCGCGGTGCTCGTCCCGCTCTATCCGAATCTTCCGGCCGGCCACGTCCGCTACATCGTGGCCGATTCGGAAGCCAAGGTCCTGATCGTTGCGGGAAAGGAACGCGCGAACGCCGCCGTGGAAGCCGGACGCACCCTTCCGGGCGTCCGGATCGTCGGGCTCGATCCCGGCCTGGCCGGCCTCGACCCCTTCGAGGTGCTGCCGGTCTCCCCGGGCGGAACATTCGACTCCCCCCCGCTGCGCAGTACCGACCTCGCCAGCATCGTCTACACGTCCGGCACCACCGGCGAGCCGAAAGGCGTCATGCTCACGCACCGGAACTTCATCTCCGAGGTCACCGCCATCCGGCCGCTGTATCCGATCACGGATCAAGATGAGGTGATGTCCTTCCTCCCGCTCGCGCACATCGCTGAACGCATGGTGGACTACATCTTCTTTGCCTGCGGCTGCCAGGTCACATACGTCGATCCACCGGAGCGCGTTGTGGACCTGATCACGAGAATCCGGCCCACGATCATGGTCTCATTCCCGCGGCTGTACGAACGGGCCTATGTAAAGATCCTTTCAACGGTGCACCACGAAGGCGGGCTGAAAGCCAAACTGTTCACCTGGGCCATGCGCGTGGGCCGACGCGCGCGCGAGGCCGTCTGGGAGGGCCGGGCACCGTCCGCCCTCACAAATCTGCAACATGCCGTCGCGAAAAAGCTTGTGTTCTCCAAGATCCTGGCCCGCTTCGGCGGCCGCCTGAAGTTCACCGTCTCGGGAGCGGCTCCGCTGGCCCGTGAGATCGCCGAGTTCTTCGATATCGTGGGTCTGCCGCTGCTCAACGGCTACGGCCTCACTGAGGCACCGATCATCGCCGTCGGCCGTCTCGAGTCCAACCGGATTGGTTCGGTCGGTCCGATCGTGCCCAACATCGAGGTCAAGATCGCCGACGACGGCGAGATCCTCACGCGCGGGCCGCATCTCATGCGTGGCTACTGGAAGAAGCCGGAGGCAACCGCGGAGGTGATCGACTCCGACGGATGGCTGCACACGGGCGACATCGGCCATCTGGACAGAGATGGGCGCCTGATCATCACCGACCGCAAGAAGAACCTCATCGCGACCGCCGGCGGAAAGAAAGTCGCTCCCGAGCCGATCGAGGCCCGTCTCAAGGCCAGCCCGTATGTGATGCAGGCTGTGATCATCGGCGACAACCTGCCGTACATTACGGCGCTGATCGTCCCCAACTTTGAGAACTTGGAGACGTACTTCACAGAGCGCGGGCTGAACGGCAAGGATCGCGAAGCAATGGCGAACCACCAGGTCACGGAAGCGCTCATCGCTGCGGCCGTGAAGGATGCGAACGGCGAACTCGCCCAGTACGAGCGGATCAGACGGTTCACCATCCTGCCCCGCGAATTCACCATGGCCGACGGGGAGGTCACGCCGACGCTCAAGGTGCGGCGGCGCGTCGTCACCGATCGGTTCCGTCAGGCAATCGAGCAGATGTATCTCAAGCAGCACCGAACGGCCGGATACGGACTCGATGATTAGCTGAGGAGGGCGCCGCGACGGTCGTCGCGAAATCGCAGGAACAACCCAGGCCTGCAGTCGCTCCAGACCCCGCCGCCCGGCTAGTGGACGCGGCGATCTGGGTCTTCGCGCTGGTCGCGGTCGCTTTGTTCCGTATCATCGACAGCACGCTTGATCTCCGGACATTCGGCCACGAGCATGTTGCGGCAGCGTTGCGCGCCGGACGGCCGATTCTGGTCGTCGTGTGGCACGGCCGCGGGCTGCTGCCGATCTTCTTCTTCCAGGGGTATCCGCTCGTCGTCTACTCCAGTCAGACGCGCGTAGGGCGCACCCCCACGCTCTCCCGATACATTCGAAAGCTCACGCTGGCATCGCTGCGTCACCTGGGCTATCAGGTGCTCGACGCCTCCACATTCTCATCGGAGTCGCGGGGTGTCATCCGCTTTCTCCAGTATCTGGAACGCGGCAGCGGAGGGCTGATCGCCGCCGATGGTCCGGGCGGGCCGATGTTCCGGGCAAAGCCGGGGGCGGCGTATGTGGCGAAAAAGACGGGCATCTCGCTGTTGCCTGTGGCGGCCGCCATCCGCGACGCGATCGCGCTGGACTCTTGGGACCAGTTCGAAATCCCGCGCCCGTTCACGAAAGCGGTCCTCGCGATCGGCGAGGCGATCGACGTGCCTGAGGAGATCGACGACGAAGGACTCGCGAATCTCTCGGCCGACCTGGAATCTCTGCTCAACGATCTCACGGCAGAGGCCGAAGTGGAAGCATTTGCGACGCCTACCCACTGACACGAATCGTCAACCGTTCCCCGTTCCCGGTTCCCCGTTCCCGTCAGTTAGAAGTGTCTCAGCCCCCACAGCACAGCCATCGCCGCCGCGGCGACCAGGCCGACCAGCAGGAGCGGGAAAAGCAGAAACCACAGCACGCTGGTCGCCTTCCAGGCGATCCCGATGAGCAGGAGCAGGAGGACCACTCCCGCGGCGCCGCCCCACCCCACGTGGCGGCGGGTCAGGGTCCTCATTTTGCGGGCTTCGGTTCCAACAGTTCCGCGCGCAGCCTCGCGATCGTCTCTTCATACGATTCCAGAATTCGCGCATAGCGCTGAAATCGCATCGCGAGATACCCCGCATACAGCGCCACGCCCCAGAACGCGAGCACCTTCACGGCCTCCGTGGTGAGGTCGCCGGCAGGCGGGACGAGCGCCAGCACCGCGACGTAGGTCAGGTTGTAGATGGTCGCGACGTATAGCGCCATGCCCATCCCGTATCGAATGCTGTTGCTGACCAACACGACGAAGTACGCAACGTAGAAGACGCTGCCGCTGCCGCCGGTGAAGAGCACGAGGAGTGAGATCAACGCAAGATCGGTCGCGGTCGTCACGTACTTCAGCCACCGCGGCGCTGACCGCCGGAGGATGTTCCAGTAGACTAGATTGAGCACGGCCACGGCCGCGGTCAGCCCCAGCACCGTGCTCCAGGGAATCGCAACGCTGCCGGCGCGCTTCAGATACGTGACGGCGCTAAAGAGCGTTGCCGCGACGATCCACCGCACAACGACCTTGCTGCGCTCAATCTGCTGTTCCATTTAAGCCCCCATCAAACTATCGCGGAGAAATCCTTTCACTTCGTCGAACAACACCTCGCGGTCCCGATCGAGCGTGGCGACGTGACCGGACCGGCGCAGCCACAGTATTCTCCCCGGCGTGTGCGTGGCTCTAGCGAGGATCTCCGGGCCGCTGTCTTTGGGAATGACCCAGTCGCGCCGTCCCTGTACTACCAACAACGGGGCGCGCAATGATGGCAGGGACCGCATCGCTGCCTCCAGCAGCGCGGAGAGTTCCTCTGTCGCGCCGAGCGGGATCTTCGTATATGGAGAACGATACTGCCGCGCGATGGGATCGCGCGGGCTGAGACGGACAACGACCGGCGCGAGCGGCATTAACCGTGACACTATGCGTGCGGCACCGGCGATCAACGGCCGTACTCGAACCGGCGTGGAGATGGCGATGACGGCATCGGTCCCTTCTGTAGCGGCGAGGTAAAGGGCGAGCGCTCCACCCATTGAGAGTCCGACGATCGCGGTCCGGCTGTTGCGCCGTCTGAGATCCGCGTAGGCGGCGCGGGCCGAGGCGACCCAATCCTGCCATCGCGTCCGCGCCAGCTCCGTTGGTGACGTACCGTGGCCTGCTAACTGCGCGATCGACACGGTCCATCCTTCGGCCTGCAGGACGTCGCCCAGAGGGACCATCTCCAGTGGGGATCCTGAAAAGCCGTGCAGGAGGAGACACCCAACGTTGCTCATCGAGCCTGTGCTGCTGATTCTTCCTGGGCCATCGCATTCCTCGCCCCGGCGCGCCCGGCGCGCCGCTCAGCCCGATCGTGCATGTCCCGGATAGACGGGACATTCTCTCACCTCGCCTGGGACTGCCACCCGATGCCAACCGTCCGAGTTCGCAGTACGCTGGGTTCAGAAAACCTCGGTCGGGAGGAGAACCATGACCGTCGCTTCAGCAGCGATGACGCTGGATCGCGTTCAGCTCGGCTGGCGCGGACAGATGGTCACCGTGGTCCTGTCCGCCTGGGCTTTGCTCGGCGCCTTTCTGGATGGATGGGCGCACAGCAAGGTCGATCAAATCGAGACCTTCTTCACCCCACAGCACAACGTCTTCTATTCCGGGTTTCTGGCGATGGCCATCTGGGTGGTGTGGTGCGTGGTAGGTCAGCGCCGCGCCGGACGATCCGCTCGGGCTGCCGTACCCATCGGTTATGATCTCGCGCTCATTGGCCTGGTTGTATTCGGAGCGGGCACGGTGTTCGATTTCCTGTGGCACGAAGTCTTCGGCGTCGAGCAGGCCGGCGAGCGACTCTCCAGCCCAGCACACCTGGCCCTGTTCGTCGGCGGCATACTGGTCATCACCGCGCCGTTTCGCGCTGCGTGGGCCGCCGCAGGCACGGAGCGGCCCGCGCCCTCGCTTGTGGAGTTCCTGCCGGCCCTATTGTCGCTGACGCTCGCGACAACGGCGACCTCGTTCTTCTTCCTGCACGTGTGGGGATTCAACAGCGCTGATTTCCTGGGCGCGCGTCAACTCGAGTCGCTCCTGCAACCTGTCGCCGGGCTCCCGGAGACCGCCCGCACACTGCAGGCGCTCACGCAGATCCGGGTCTTTGCCAGTATCGTCATCACCACGCTGCTCCTCCTGGGCCCGGTCCTGGTGATGTTACGTCAATGGCGGATCCCCTTCGGCGGCATCACCATTCTCCTGACGACGACGGTGGTCTGGATGAGCGGCCTGACAGAATTCCACGTTCCCGAAGTGATTGGAGTTGTCGCCCTGGCAGGCCTGCTTGCGGATGGGCTGGCCGCTCTGCTGCAGCCCGCAGTCGATCGACCGGCGGCGTTCCGCGGCTTCGCAGCCGCCGTCCCGGTAATCTTGTGGAGCCTCTATTTCATCGTGACGGACTGGCGCTGGCACCTTGCGGTCTCACCCGAACTGTGGGGTGGCGGACTGTTTTTCACAGGGATCGCCGGGTTTGCTCTGAGTCTCGTGATGGTGCCTGATGGCGCGCGCGCCCGGGTGGCGAGGGGCTTGTGACGGCGCGCGGAACCAGCCCGGGCCCGCCGCCGTCGTGGCCCCGACGGGCAGCGATCCTTGCGATCGCGGTGATGATGCTCGTGCTGATCTACCTCGCGGCCGGGCTGCTCTTCAACCGGACGAATCCGCAGCGGGAAGGCTACTACTACTTTCCTGTGCCGTCCGCGGGGCGTCCAGGAAGATGACCTGATCGGCGACCACCTCCGTGGACGTGCGCTTGCCGCCGTTCCCTGTCTCCAGCTGGCTGACCTGCAGCCGGCCGGTGACGCCGACGAGCCTCCCCTTCTTCAAATGCTCCCCCACCGAGGTCGCCAGTTGCCGCCAGGCGACGATGTTGATGAAATCGGCGTCCCGCTCTCCGTCTTTACTGGCAAACGTCCTTGGGACCGCCAGCACAAACCAGGCCCGCGGCGTTCCCTCGCCGGTGACCCGCAGCTCAGGATCGCGGGCCAGCCGGCCCACGAGCGCGATCTGATTGATCCCACGGCCCGATCGCCGCGGACTCCCGTTGCTTCCTGCGCCTTGTTCCGCCATGTGAAGGACTCCTCTCCCGTGATGTGGCACGACGATAGCGGACAGGACGCCGGGCAGGCAATAGCCCAAATGGGTCAGCCGGCGTACGGTTCGTGCAGTTCGACCGGCGGGCCCTGCCGCGCGCGGATGCGCAGGTTCAGCATCTCGACGAAGATCGAGAAGCCCATGGCGAAGTAGATGTAGCCTTTGCTGATGTGCTGCCCGAAGGCCTCAACGAACAGCGAAAGCCCAATGAGGAGCAGGAAGCTCAACGCCAGCATCTTGACCGTTGGGTGACGGTTCACGAACGCACTGATCGGGCCTGCCGACACCATCATGACGCCCACGGCAATGATGACGGCGGCGATCATCACGCCCAGATCTCGCGCCATTCCGACGGCGGTGATGACCGAATCCAGCGAGAACACAATGTCTAGCAGCACGATCTGGACGATCACGGCACCGAAGGTCGGCTGCACGCGCGCCGAGGCATGGCCCGGCTGGCCTTCGAGTTTCTCGTGGATCTCGCGCGTGCTCTTGGCGATCAGAAACAGCCCGCCCAGGATGAGGATGAGATCCCTACCGGAAAACGCGTGGCCGAAGACCGCAAACAGCGGCGCCGTCAACCGGACGACCCACGCGAGCACCGTCAGCAGGGCGATCCGCATCAGCATCGCCAGCGCCAGCCCCACCCGGCGGGCGCTCAACTGCTGCTCAGCAGGGAGTTTTCCGGCCAGGATCGACAGAAACACGATGTTGTCGATCCCCAGCACGATTTCGAGCGCTGTCAGTGTAATCAGTGCGATCCAAATCTCGGGGTCCAGGATCCAACTCATCGACTCGTTTCCTCGTTCCCGTGTTCTCTCGGTTCCTTAGGCAAGGACCTGTGCCAGTCTTCGCAGCGACTCGACGACCACTGTGCCGCGCGCAGCCATCATTGGCCTCCGGGAAGTACACTGGAGTTTGACGCTCGTAGCCATTTCTTTGAGGCGAACCTGATTCCCGTTCGCGACCAGGAGCCGAGAGGAGACGGTCCGGCACGCTCGAAGAGGACGATACTTGTCTATGGTACTCCGCCGCGTGGACTCAACAGAGACAGGCGCTAGCCCCGTAGATGGCAGCGATGACGACCGGTTTTCGTTTGAGCGATTCGCTCGCCATCCCTTCTTCAAAGAGGTCAACGCCTGGCTGGTGTCGCGCGTCGGCCTGCGGAAGGACTCCTGCGTCGTGGATTTGGCGTGTGGTCCCGGCGCGGTCACCGAACTGATCCTGCAGCACCTGGACGAATCGGTCCCGGGCGCGTACGTCTACGCGGTCGACCCGTCGCCGTCGGCGCTCGAGCTGGCTAGACAGCGCATCCGGTCGAGGATCGTGCGATTCGTGCAGGGAAGCGCGGAACACCTGGGCGGACTGGTTCCCCCGGTCGATACGGTCGTGTTCACCAACGCGATCCATCTGATCGCGGACAAGTTTACGGCGTTGGAGCAGGTCTTCCGGACGCTTCGCCCGGGCGGGACCCTCGGATTCAACACGACCTTCTTTAATGGCGCATATCCGGATGGGACGATGCGCTTCTACAAGCTATGGGTGCTACGGGCGATGCGCTGGTTGCAGGAGAAAGGCCATACGGTGACGCGCGGCGTCAAAGCGACAGCCATGCAATGGCTCACGCCTGCTGAGTACTCCGATCTCCTCCGTTCCGTTGGGTTTGACGCGCCTGCGATCGAACTCCAGACGAAAGATATGACTAAAGAGAGCCTGGAGGATATCGGATCGTTTTCGCTCTTCATCGAGGGTGCGCTGCCCGGCGTGCCCTTGGAACTGGGTGCTGAAGCCCTGCGGCTTGGTGTCCGGCAGGCGTTCGCTGAACTGAACCTGTCTTCTCTTCCCCGGAACTGGCTGCAGGTCGTCGTGCGCCGCCCGGCTCTGCCAGCAACACCCTAGTTTCTCGCCTCTATCGTACCTCGCTAAAGTTGCCCCGCCCCGCCAGTGCCGCGCGGTCAAAGTAAATGCGTTCCCCGGCAAACCGCTGCGCTTGCGGATCCCACGGGAAGTGGATGATGATTCGGAGCCGCACCGGCTTGCCTGTGGGCGCCATCCCTGCCCAGGGCCCCTTGTGGGTCCCGATCATCTCTGTGACCTCGAAGACCCCTTGCGGACCGATCACGATGTCCGACATGGTGAACTTCACATCCGGAAACGCGCCGAGGAATGAGAGGTAGAACTGCCGTGCACCACTGTGCCCATCCCAGCGCTGACCGGTGGGGATGATTTCGTAGACGCAGTCCGGGGCCAGCGTATCGATCAAGCCCTGCAGATCACGCGCGTCCTCCGCTTTGGAATGTTTGATCCACAGCGCGCGGATCGTCTCGTAAAGTTTCGGAGTAATCTCCCACCCAAGCCTGTCCTGGATCGTGGAATTGCGCATCAGCACCACCGCTTGAGAAGTTCTTCGGCTTCCCCCGACATTTCTCGGACGATGTCGGCCGCCGGCTGCACACGCTTCACGCCGACCACGGATTCCCCTGCCCAATGAGGCATCGCTTCGATCGCCCCGGTCGTCGTTGTCGTGGGAACACCGATCTCGAAGCGGCGGACCGGGAACTTCTTCCCCGTGTACCTGCCCACGCGTTCCCCGATGATATCGACCTGCTGAGCCTCAGCTGCCTGGAGCGATGAACGCAGGACCCGGTGAGGTGCATCCGGCCAGCCTACAGAAAAAGCTTCGGTGTAGACCGTGTCGACCGCCTCGGCGTGGATGAGAGCCGAAACATACTGTTCGTGAGCTTCCGCTTCCACCGCTGACACGAAGCGCGTCCCCACGCGGACCGCATCTGCGCCGGCCGCGAGTGCCGCCGCCATCGCGCGGACGGTTCCGATTCTACC
>JACPRY010000036.1 GCA_016193565.1 Armatimonadota bacterium | reverse complement strand
ATCTACGGAAACTCGCCACGAGAGCGCGGGCGCTCGCCGAATAGGATGTGTTACCGCTTCTTCTTTGACTTTTCGAGGAGATCCTCGAGTTTTTGAGGATTCCCGAGCAGGTCCTGCCAGGCATCTTTTCGCCTTTTCATCATGGACGGCACCGTTTCGATGTTGAACTGGAGCGGATCGAGACCTTTCGCCAGTTCCTGCCAGGTCAGGGGCATCGAAACCGCGGCATCCGGCATGGGCCGCAGGCTGTAGGCGCTGGCCAGGGTGGCCCCCCGCCGGTTCTGATTGTAGTCCAGAAAGACTTTCCCGACGCGCTTTTCGGCCGCCCAGGCCGTCGTGACTTTCTTCGGGTTGCGTCCTTCGAGGAACTGCGTCACGGCCTTTGCGAACTCGTGGGTCTGCTCGAACGTGTAATGGCGGACCACAGGGACGAAGACGTGGAGCCCGGTCTTCCCCGACGTCTTCACGAAACTCTCCAGGTGGAGTGACCGGAGGAGTTCACGCAGCAGCAGCGCGGCCTCGACCGCCGCGTCGAAGCCGCGGCGCGAGTAGTCGGGATCCTTTTCGCCCTTGCGCTGAGGCAGCTTGTTGTCCGGGAAGAGGTACGGGTCGATATCGAAGACGACGTAGTCCGGTCGGTTCAGCACGCTCCCCCTCAGGGCGGCTTCGGACGCTGCGAAATCCGCGCGCGCCTGGCCCACGCCGCGAGACCCCCGCTGCGGCGTGATGCGGCTGAACCACGTATGCATCTCAATGTTTGCGAGCTGCGCCAGCCACAGCAGCGTCTCCAGGTTGTTGCAGACCGGGGCCGCCATCGTGCCCTTGCTGCTCTCGGTCCAGATGCGGACGATCTCCACGAACTCCGGCGCGTCAGGGTAATCTTTCTGATAGAAGCTTGCGCCCGTTATGCCGTTGGGGAACCGTCGGAGCGTCACCGGCCGGTCTAGTAGATGCGGGAGGATCACTTTGCTGACCTCGAGATAGTACTGGATCAGGTCGTCCTTCGTGTACCCCTTCTCCGGCCAGAAGACCTTGTCGAGGTTGGTGTACTCGACGGGCAGGTCACTCAACTGCCGGGAACGCGACAACGCGGTAACGCGGGAACGCGATACGCCGCGCTGTTTGCCTCTCCGCTTGTGGGAGAGGGCAGGGGTGAGGGGTTCCTCTTTCTGCGTTTTTGTTTTCGTCGCCCCATCGGGTTCGGGTGGAGGCAGGGGTCGTTCTAGTTTTACCTCGCGGGCCGGTTTGTCATCGCGGATTCCCTTGTACACGGGAAACCGGAGCAGGCCGTCGCCGGTCCAGCCGCCGTGCTCCACCACGACGACCAGCTCTGGCCGCACCCAGGTGGGCCGCTCGTTCGTCGGCGGCTTCACCGCGAACGGGCAGGTAGGATCTGTGCGGTTTTTCAGCACATTGTAGACGCGCCTGAGCTCGGCGTCGGTGAATCCGCCACCACAGTGGCCGATGTATTGCAAGGCGCCTCCGTCCTCATATGCGCCGAGGAGCAGGGCACCGAACGTCTTGGCGCGCGCGCCCCGGCCCTCCGTGAATCCACCGACGACCGCATCGAGGTGCTGCTTGATCTTGATCTTCAACCAGGATCCGGAGCGCCGCCCAGGCAGATATGTGCTGGCATCTTCCTTGGCGACGATGCCCTCGATGCCCAGCTCCTGGGCTGCCGAGTAAACCTTGCGCCCCTCCCCGGCGACACGCTCCGACAGCCGGATGGTCTGGTCCGCCGGCAATACGGACTCAAGGATCCGCCGCCGCTCCCCAAGCGGCCGATTCACCAGCGAGTGACCGTTGACGTACAGCACGTCAAAGACGTAATAGGCGATGGGCGGCTGCGGGCCGTCGTGCCCCCCATGCATGCGCGACTGGAGCAGCTGGAAGTGCGAGCGGCCCTGCTCGTCGAGCGCGACGATCTCTCCGTCCAGCACGATATCGGGCACCGGGAGCGCGTACAGCGCGTCGACGACCGCTGGATACTGTTCGTTCACATTGTGGCCGCCGCGGCTCCGGAGCATAACGCGATGCTCGGCGCCCTGGTGTTGCACGTAGGCGATCGTGCGCACTCCATCCCACTTGATCTCAAAACTCCATCCGGTCCGATCAAACGGCTCCTCCGTGAGTGTCGCCAGCATCGGTTTGATGTCGCGCGGAAACGCGTCCTTGCCGCGCGTGTCCAGCTTGAGGTCAGCGAGAGCCTTCTTCGCGACGCGGGAAACGCGGTAACGCGGTAACACGGTCACGCGACGGTTCTTTCCGGACGCTCCTCCAGTCCTCGTTTCCTTGTTTCCTTGTTTCCTCGTTTCCGCAGTCGGCCTTGAATGCCATCGAGCTTCCCCGGCGCCCGTAATCTGCTCAATTGTCCTTCCTGTCGTCGCGGAGCGCGAGGGTTCGGGCATCGTCCAGCCGGGCACGGCATCGTCGTCGCGCTTCTTGAACATCAGCCACTGGACTTTTCCGGCCATCTTCGTTCGGACAAGATGGAACTCGCCGCGTAGTTTCTTGCCGTGGAGGACCAGCGTGAGTTTGCCGCTTTCGTACGCCTGCACCGGGTCGCCTTCGAGGGTCTCGTACGTTCCAAGATCCCAGACCATGACGGGGCCCGCGCCGTAGTTGCCTTCCGGGATCACGCCTTCGAACTCCATGTACTCGATCGGGTGGTCTTCGACCGGAACCGCGAGGCGCTTCTCGTTCGGGTCGTACGTAAGGCCTTTGGGGACGGCCCAGGATTTCAACACGCCGCCCATCTCGAGGCGGAAGTCCCAATGCCTGCGCGTGGCGTGATGCTCCTGGACCACAAACCGGAGCTTGCCCGGCGCTCTCTCGACCCGCCCCTTCGGCTCAGGCGTCTGTGCGAACCGTCGTTTCCCCTGGTATTCTTTGAGTCCCACGGGTGAACAGGTGATCTCCTCGCTGCGGACAAAGATTATTATCTACCCCACGGCTCATCCGGTGGTTTCGGCGAGCGCCCTCGCGTACTCCGGTCCGGGTGTGCCTTCCTCATGTGTAAAGTATGCGAAGACGTCGCGGCCTTCGCGAACCCGCTGCCGGATCCAGCCGGCCCACTCCTGAAGTTCCTCCGGAGCGTACTGGTACTTGTGCAGGCGTAGGTAGGAGATCGGCCCGACCACATCTCGTGGCTGCGCTTCCTCATCCGTCTCCGCAATCACCAGCGTGACCCCGTGCGTCTCCAGCAGTCTGTACACGGCATCTTGCCGCCACGTGGCGTGTCTGAACTCCATGACTGCTCGCGGGCCCGGCCGCAGTTGACTGAGAAACGTTTCCAGGACGGCCAGGTCGCAGCGGAGTGAGGGTGGTAACTGAAAGAGGATGAGGCCAAGGCGAGATTGGAGCGAGCGCATCCGCTCAAAGAGAAACACGAGATCCCCATCCACCTCTTTGAGCCGCTTCTCATGCGTGATGCGGCGATGCGCCTTGACGCTGAAGATGAAACCCTCGGGTACTGTCTCGGCCCACTGCTGCAGCGTCTCTTCCTTGGGGTACCGGTAAAACGAGTTATTGATCTCAACGGTGGGAAGGAGGCGGGAGTAGAACTGCAGCATCTCCGACCCCGGCAGGCCCGCCGGATAGAATGAACCTTTCCACTCAGGGTAACTGAAGCCGGACGTACCGGCGTAGAGGCGCGTCAGCGGTGTCGCTCTCGCATGGCCGCCGCGCGGGCGGCGGGACGGGAGCGCCGCGCGGGCTTCTCTTTACGCGTCACCTGGAGGCTGCGGCGGAGGGCCTCCATCAGGTCGACGACCTTCTCATGCCTGCGGGCCGGGGCCTCAATCGTTTCGCCCTCAATCTTCGCGTTGATGACCTTCTCCAGCGCCTGCCGGTAGTCGTCCGTGTACTCCGCGGGGGCGAACTCGGCCACCAGTCCCTCGATCAACTGCAGGGCCATTTTCTTCTCGTTGGGATGGATCTTGGTCTGTACCGGCAACTCAGGAATCTCATCGATCGCACGGACCTCGTCAGCATAGTACAGGGTGCTCAGGACGAGCGCCCCGTCGTGCGGGCGCACTGACACCAGGTGCTCTTTCTCCTTGATCACCACTTTGCCGACCGCGACCCGGCTGGCTTCCGTCATGGTGTCGTGCAGCAGCCGGAATGCCTTCTGGCCGCCCTCGTCCGGCGCCAGATAGTAGGACTTTTCGTAGTAGAGAGGACTGATCTCGCTCAGCGTCACGAAGGAGGTGACGCTGACGGTGCCTGCAGTGTCGAGGGGCACGCTCTCGAGATCGTCCTCCGTCAACGGTACGAACTTCCCCTTTGCGTACTCATACCCCCGAACGACGTCGTTCCAATCGACGATCTGCTCGTGGTTCGGGCAGTATCGCTTGTTCTGGATTGGGGTCAGACAGGTCTTGTGGAGAAGACGGAACCGGATGTCCTTCGAGTCCGTCGCCGTGTACAACTTAATCGGAATCGTCACCAGACCGAAGGTGAGGTGACCTTTCCAGATCGGACGCATCGTCGTCTCCCTCGTGAACGCAGTACGGGTATTATAAGTGATTTTTCCCAGCTTTCGAAGCGGTCCGGAACAGCCACTCGCGCTCTCTTCGGAATCCGCGCGAGCCCGGACGGCTGACTGCACGGCGCTGGGATGGGGACCTTGGATAAGGGGACCAGTAACTAAGTCACTCCTTAGCCGATCTCCTGGTCCCCGGTCCAAGGTCCCCATCCCAGCGCCCCATCGAGCGTGCCCAGAGTATTAGTTTGGTCCTGTCTCCCCGGCTTCCAGTTCTCCTTAACACGAAAAAGGACACGAGAGATTCTCCCGTGTCCTTTTCCTTTGAACTCGGACGTTCGCTACTTCCACTCGTAAGTCTTATAGGAGTAGTTGCCCTCCCCGTCGACTTCGAATTCAAATACTGCGGCGACGCTATTGAGTCTGGCGAGCCGCTCGGATGATGTCTGGAAAGTGCCAGACCCAGTATACCGAATGGCGCCGCCGGGCCCGCTGATCCGGCCAATCCCGAATCCTTTGAAGACCGCGACGTCGCCTTGCTCAGTCATGTAGAGATCCTGGCCCTCTCCATACATCACGCCTTCTTCCTTAAATGTCTGCCAGTAGGTCGCGAACTCTGACGCGTTGTGTCCTAGCAGCGTGCCGGATCCCTGAATCGAAACCTCTACCTTCGGGCTCTGCCCGTCAGGCGGCAGCACCCGCACGCCTGTTCTCTTCCCAGATCCCTGACCCAGCAATTCTCCCAGCATGGCCTCCCCCTTTCGGCGAGCGATGCCTCGCCACCATCACATGCCGACCGAAATCCTTTGCGAGCAGCACCTCCTTTCGCACGTTCATTGCGACCAAACGGAAGCCCCCGGATCACGGAGATATCGAGGAAAGGCAATGAAAAGTGAGGCGAGAGTCGTATGACGCTGGAGATGGTGGATGGTCTGACACGCACTTCGGGAAGCCTAGAGTGAATCCTGCCCGAAACAGCTAATCCGCGATTAGATGCTTCCGGAACCCTGGCATGCTCCTTCCCGGCGTCAGGGGAGGAGGTGATACGCGCTTGCCAAATCTGAACTACCGGGAAACCGAGTCTCTGGTTGAGGTGCCGTCGTGCCTGAGGAGTTGAAGCGCTTCTTTACCTACTGGTCGCTCACGTTTGCGGTCCTCGTCTTCTACTCGTTCGCCGCGCTGGTGGCCGGGCTCGATATCTGGGACCAGATCAAAGAGAACGTCCGCAAGCGCCGGGGACAGCTCAAACCCAAGGGGCCGATGCTCGATCCTAACCCCCTGAAGGCGAGGACGGTCGCGGGAACCCTCGGCATGGGGCCCGGCCAGCAGCCTGATGAGAAACGACAGTGGGTCCTCGACCGCGCCACCGAGGTGGCGAAGAAGCTTAAGCTCAAGGTCGAGATCCTCGTGCTTGAAGACAACAAAGAGCATCCATTCGTACACATCACCGACGGGAAAGACCTGCGGACCTACCGCGTCGACAAGACCTGGGTGGCCGAGGCGCGCGCGGGCAACGCGGAACGAGAGCAGCAGATCAGGGATTTGCTTGAGCGGTACATGGCATCGGATTTTCTCGGCATGCACGAGGTGCGCCCGAAGCGCACAACCGAACTCGCCCGCGAAGCCGCGGCGAAACCTGCGCCGACCCAGCGGCCAGCGCCTGCCTCACCGGGAACTTCTTCGACGGAGTCACCGGAGCCGCAAGAATAGGGGGGTTGGTCGGGGCGGCCGGACTTGAACCGGCGACCTCGTGGTCCCAAACCACGCGCGCTACCATGCTGCGCCACGCCCCGCCGCGGTTCTTCGGGCATCGTAGCATGACGCGCAGGACGGGTCAATTTGCTCGGAACGCATGCCTGTGCTGGACCGTCCTCCGGGCATGAGAGGCAGTAATGACAGCGATTCCTAATCCGGAACCCGCGACGTTCATCATTTTCGGTGTGACGGGGGATCTCTCGCAGCGGCTTCTGCTGCCGGCGCTGTACCGCCTGTTCAGCGAACGCGCGATCCCAGAAGGGTTTGCCGTCGTCGGCGTGGCCCGCAAGATGCTGCGGAACGAAGGGTTCCGCACGTTTGTCCGGGACGCCATCACGCGGGCGTATGGCGGCGTGGACGCCGATGCCTGGCAGCGCTTCGCCTCCCGCCTATACTACGCGCCGGGCGATTTCAGCGGGCAGGGCGACCACGGCCCCATCGCGCTGGTCGTCCAGCAGGTCGAGCAGCAGCACCGGACCGGCGGCAACCGCGTCTTCTACCTCGCTACGCCTCCGTCAACCTTCGAGGGCATCCTCACCACTCTGCACAAAATGGAACTCGTGCGCCCGGGGCGGCGCAACGGCGCGTGGAACCGCGTCATCATCGAGAAGCCGTTCGGGCAGAACGAAGCCTCCTCCCGCCAGCTGAACGTGCTCGTCGACCGCGTCATCGGAGAGGAAAACATCTTCCGCATCGATCACTACCTCGGCAAAGAGACGGTCCAGAACATGCTGGTCCTTCGGTTTGCGAACACCGTCTTCGAGCCGATCTGGGACCGGCGGTACGTCGACCACGTGCAGATCACGTTCGTCGAAGAAGAAGGGATCGGCGGCCGCGGCCGGTTCTATGAGGAAGTCGGCGTCGTGCGCGACGTCGTCCAGAACCACATGTTCCAGCTCCTTGCCATCACCGCAATGGAGCCGCCGGCGGTCTTCGATGCCGAAGGCTTCCGAAACGAGAAGGCGAAGGTGCTGCGCGCGATTCAGCCGATCCGGCCGGAGGACGCGGTGCGGGGGCAGTACGGGCCGGGTGTGATCCGAGGCAAACCTGTGCCGGGCTACCGGCAGGAAGAAGGCATCAGCGCTACCTCGATGACGCCGACCTACGCGGCGATGCGCCTGGCGATCGACAACTGGCGGTGGGCCGGCGTCCCGTTCTACCTGCGGGCGGGGAAGCGGCTGCACAAGAAAGATACAGAAATCGTCGTGGTCTTTCGCCAGCCGCCGCTCCGCCTGTTCAAGGATTTCGACACCAGCGGGATGGATCCGAATATCCTCGTGCTCAACACGACGGAGGAGGAGAAAATCCTGCTCAGCTTCGCGGCGCGTGTCCCCGGGCACCAGCAGCAGATTCGCTCGGTGGCGCTGGACTTCGACTACGCGCGCTTCGGTCCGGCCGAGCATCCGCCGTACGAGCATCTGCTGCTCGACGTGCTGCGTGGCATGCGGCGATTCTTCCCGCGGCGCGATGAAGTCGAACTCCAGTGGACGATCGTGGATCCGCTCCTGGAACACTGGGACGCGAGTCCGCCGGCGGATTTTCCGAACTACCCGGCGGGCTCACAGGGCCCGGCGGCGGCTGAAGAATTCCTGATCCGGGACGGGCGCCAGTGGAAAACGGGCTAAACACATTGCGTCGATAAGGTGTCTGATATAGACGAAGGCGTGGCAGGGGGGTGGAGATGACACACATGCGGCGGCACCGCTGGATGTTCCTCGCGCTGGTCCTGGCGCTCGCGCTTCCTGCGCCGGCGCTGGCCCAGCAAAGCGCGCTCTCGCCGGATGACTCGGAGGCGGTCGACCGGGCGATTGTCCTTGTCAACACGTACCGCGAGAGCGGCGGCAGAGTGTCCCGTGGATCAGGATCCGGGATCGTCATCGATCCGAGCGGGTTCATCCTGACCGCGG
Source organism: Armatimonadota bacterium (assembly GCA_016193565.1). Lineage (GTDB taxonomy): Bacteria > Sysuimicrobiota > Sysuimicrobiia > Sysuimicrobiales > Kaftiobacteriaceae > JACPRY01. The sequence goes on along the minus strand of JACPRY010000036.1, from coordinate 1,939 downwards.
AGCACGTCGCGGCGCGATCGACACGCCTCGAGGTCGTGCTGCGTAGCGGCGAAGTCTACCCGGCCACCGTCGTCGGCACGGATCCGGTATTCGACGCGGCACTGCTTCGTATTCAAACGCCCCGCCCGCTGCCGGTCGCGGCGCTCGGGGCCTCATCCATGATGCTGCTGGGAGAACCGGTCGTGGCGTTCGGCCGCGCGTCCCGCCGCCAGTCGGGTCCGACTGCGGGCGCGCTCCTCGCATTTGATGTCGACGCCAGGCCGGGGGTGCCCAGCCTGCGCTCGTCGGCGGCGGCCTGGCCTGGTGATTCCGGAGGCGCACTGGTCAACGTCCGCGGAGAGGTGGTGGGCGTGATCGTGGCCATCACCCGCGACGGGACGGTGAGCCTGTCGATCGCCATCGATGCGGTCACGCATATTTTGAATGATCTTCGCATAGGATTCGTCCGCCATCCCTGGTTGGGTATTACGGGCGGAACGATCACCGATGCGCTCGCCGGCGAGCTCGGCTTGCCCGTACGGCGCGGGGTGCTGATCTATGAAGTGCTCGAGGGCGGTCCGGCGGCGGAAGCAGGCCTTCGCGGCGGCCGCTCCAATGGCGCGGGCACCATCCCGCGTGGCGGGGACATCGTGGTCGCGATCGACGGCAGGCCGGTGACGACGTTCGGGCAGCTGGCCGCATATGTGCTCAGCAAGCGCATCGGGGACACGGTGCTGCTCGAAATGCTGCGGGACGGCCAGCCCTTCAGCACCTCGGTGGTGCTGGGGGAGAGGCCGACACTCTAACTCACGACAACGGGGCAACAGGGCAACGCGGCAACCTGACAACTCAGCTAACCTTCGGATAACATGCATGGGCTGTCGCGTTGTCCCATTGTCGCGTTACCGTCATTGCGTGTAGTGTGGCATAATAAGGAAAAACTTTGCGACTCAGAGGAGATCACAACGTGACCACTCTCTCCATGGAAACCTTCCAGCAGGCCTCGGCCACCATGCGCAAAGTGCTCGTCGAGATCAAGCGCGTCATCGTGGGCCAGGACCTGATGCTCGAACGCATCTTGGTGTCGCTGCTCGCCCGAGGCCACGTGCTCATCGAAGGCGTCCCCGGTCTGGCGAAGACCCTGGCCATCAAGACGACCGCGCGCGTCATCGACTGTGAGTTCAAGCGCATCCAATTCACGCCGGACCTGGTGCCGGCCGACCTGGTCGGGACGCGCATCTACAACCAGCACGCCGGGACCTTTGAGACCGAGCTCGGTCCGGTGTTTGCGAACCTCGTGCTGGCCGACGAGATCAACCGCGCGCCGGCGAAGGTGCAGTCGGCGCTGCTGGAAGCGATGCAGGAGCGGCAGGCGACGATCGGCAAGCAGACGTTCCTCCTGCCGGATCCGTTCCTGGTTCTGGCGACGCAGAACCCGATTGAGAGCGAAGGGACGTATCCGTTGCCGGAGGCTCAGGTCGACCGGTTCATGTTCAAGGTCGTGATTACGTACCCGAGCCAGCATGAAGAGATTACCGTCGTGGAGCGGATGACCGTCGAGCATCCAGATGTCCAGCCCGTCGTGAAGTCAACCGAGCTGCTCGAGCTGCAGCGGGTCGCCGACGCGATCTACGTGCACCCGAAGATCATGGAGTATGCGGTCCAGCTCGCGAATGCGACACGCCGGCCGAAGGAGTTCGGGTTCACCGATCTGGCGCCGTATATCTCCTATGGGAGCAGCCCGCGCGCCTCCCTCAACCTCATCCTGGGCGGCAAGGCGCTCGCCCTCATCCGTGGACGTGAGTTTGTGCTGCCCGAGGACGTGCGCGACATCGCGCCCGAGGTGATGCGGCACCGCCTGGTCCTGTCCTACGAAGCGCTGGCGCAGGATATCAGCCCCGACCACATCGTCAAGCGCGTGGTCGAGGGCATTCCGGCGCCGCGCGTGCATATCGGCGAT
>JACPRY010000170.1 GCA_016193565.1 Armatimonadota bacterium | reverse complement strand
GATCTGCTCACCGCCGAGGCCGAAGCGGCTCGCCCCGATGATCTCATCCTGGTCGTCCGCGCTGCCTCAGCCGAGAGCGCCGATGCGGCGCTGGCCACAGCGCAGGAGCTGTTGGTCCGCCGCCGCGAGTCTACCTCCGGCGAGGTGTATCGTCCCAAGACTCTGGCCACCGCTGTGCGCATGCAGAGCGGCACCAACCTGGCGCTGATCTCCGTGCCGGGACGGTTCGCGGCGGGCGTGGGGCGAGACGCGCTGCTCGCCGGCCTTCACGTCATGCTGTTCAGCGACAACGTACCCCTTGAGGCGGAGGTGGAACTGAAGCGGCTCGCATTGTCCCGAGGCCTGCTGCTCATGGGTCCCGACTGCGGCACCGCGATCCTCAGCGGCGCGGCGCTGGGTTTTAGTAACCGCGTTCGCTCAGGTTCTATCGGAATTGTGGGCGCGGCCGGTACCGGCATTCAGGAGGTGACGTCCCTGATCCACCGTGGCGGCGCCGGCATCTCGCACGCCATCGGCACAGGCGGACGGGATCTCACTCAGACCGTCGGCGGCATGACCGCGCTCCACGGATTGGCGGCGCTGGCTGCCGATACCGGGACACACGTGATCGTGCTGATCTCCAAGCCGCCGTCCGCGGACGTGGCTGCTCGTCTGCTCGTCGCCGCGCGCGCGACGAGAAAGCCGGTCGTGGTGTGCTTCGTCGGTGCGACAGTAGCAGCAGGTGACGGGCTGCACGCTGCGCACACTCTCGAGGAGGCGGCATCGATCGCCGTGCGCCTGGCGACCGGTGAGGCGCCTCGCTGGCCCGAGGTGTATGCGCTGCCCGCGCAGGAAGCCGGACGCCTGGCGCCCTCGCAGAAGTTCATTCGCGGTCTGTACAGCGGAGGCACGCTGTGCTACGAAGCGCTGGTGTTGCTCGAACGGTACGTGGGTCCGGTCTATTCAAACACTCCCCTGGATCGCGCGTATGCGCTCGAATCCGCCCACCGTAGCGCCGCGCACACCGTGATCGACATGGGCAGTGACGAGTTTACGGTCGGACGCCTGCACCCGATGCTCGACCCGGTACTCCGCCAGCAGCGTCTGCTGAAGGAAGCTGACAACCCCGAGGTCGCGGTTATCTTGCTCGATGTCGTGCTGGGCCACGGTGCGCATCCCGACCCGGCGAGCGAACTGGCCCCGATCGTCCGTCGAGCGAAGGACACCGCGAGGGCGCAGGGGAGGTGGCTGTCGGTTGTCGCGTCTGTGTGCGGTACCGAGGACGACCCCCAGGGGTATGAGGCGCAGGCGAGCGCGCTCATCGATGCGGGCGTCGTCGTGCAGCTCAGCAATGCGCGGGCCGTGCGTCTGGCGGGACTGATCGCCGAGGCCGCGGGAAGCAAGGGGAAGCCCCGGGAGCCCAATGTGATTCAGACTGCCCCAGGCACCGTATCATTGCCGGATGCCGCCGCGATCTCAGCGCTGCTCACCTCGCTTCCGCACGTCGTGAACGTCGGACTCGAGCTGTTTGCGGAGAGTCTCGCAAGCCAGGGCGTCAGCGTGATTTCGGTCGACTGGCAGCCGCCGGCCGGCGGCAAGCAGAAGTTCATTGAGATGCTCGACAAGTTGAATGCCTGAGAAGCGCATGGACATCGACGCAGCCAACCGCGAAGCCGCGAGGCGCATCCTCGACAGCACGCCGGTCCTGGTCGGCATCGCGCGGGCCGATGAGGTGATCCCAAAGATGCGCAGGAATCTCATCCTGCACGCGGGGCCGCCGATCACCTGGGACCGGATGTCGGGCCCGCTGCGCGGCGCGGTCATCGGCGGCCTCATCTATGAAGGGCTTGCTGCAGATGAGCGGCAGGCGGTGGCGATAGCCGAGCGCGGTGAGGTCGAGTTCGCGCCGTGTCATCACTACCAAACGGTGAGTCCGATGGCCGGTGTTACCACCGCCTCGATGCCGGTCTACATCATTGAGAACAAGGCAACCGGCACCCGCGCGTTTTCGAATCTCAACGAAGGCTACGGCAAAGTGCTGCGCTACGGCGCCTTCAGCGAGGATGTGCAGGCGCGGCTGCGCTGGCTCGCCGACGTCTGCGCGCCGATCGCCGGTGCGGCGCTGGAGCGGTCGGGCGGGATTGACATGAAGAGCATGATCGCGCAGCAGATCCAGATGGGCGACGAGGGGCACAATCGCAACAAGGCAGGCTCCGCGATCTTTGCGCGCGTGCTCGCGCCGCGCCTCGCCCGCGCCGGCGCGAAGAGCCACGATCTTGCGGCGGTGCTGGAGTATCTGGCCGGAAATGATCTTACGGTCCTGAATCCCGTGATGGCCGCCTGCAAGGCGACGATGGACGCCGGGCACGGCGTGCCGGGTAGCACCGTCGTCACGTGCATGGCGCGCAACGGCACCGACTTCGGCATCAGGGTGAGCGGGCTCGGCGAGCGGTGGTTCACGGCGCCGGCGGAGATTCCGGTGGGCCTGTTTTTCCCCGGCTACTCGCAGGAGGACGCGAACCCGGACATCGGCGACAGCACGATCACCGAAACCGCAGGAATCGGCGCGTTCGCGATGGCCGCGGCGCCGGCCATCGTCAAGTTCGTTGGTGGCACGCCAAAGCTCGCGCTCGAATCGACGATGGAGATGTACGAGATCACGGTGACGGAAAACCCCGCATTTGGCATCCCGCAGCTCGACTTCCGCGGGACGCCGACCGGCATCGACATCCGCAAGGTCGTGAAGACCGGCATTCTGCCGCGCGTCAACACCGGCATCGCCCACCGCCAAGCCGGGATCGGCCAGGTTGGCGCCGGCCTGGTCCGCCCGCCGATGGCCTGCTTCGAGCAGGCGGTCGAGGCGATGGCCTCGCAGGTCGCGGCAAAAACACAGACCTGATACAGAACTCTGGTTCCATGTTGGTCTGAAGGGGCTCTTTGTGCAGCGTCGTAGTTGACAGGCAGGATCCGGTCAAGACAGGTCAGGGAGGGAAAGGTATGGAACGCTCAAGATCCACCGCAGCTGGGAGGTCCCGTGTTCTAGGCATCGCGCTGCTCGCAGGCGTGCTGGTCGTCGGGCTGATTTCGCATCCCACGACCGCGCAGCAGCCGAGGTCCGGAGGGACGCTAAGCTATGTCGTGTCGGCCGAGCCGCCGTCGTTTGACGCCCATCGCGAGACCACGTTCGCGATGCTCCATCCCATCAGGCCGCACTATAACCTGCTCGTCAAGTTCGACATGCCCAACTACCCGAAGGTGATCGGAGACCTGGCAGAGAGCTGGGCCATCTCGCCGGATGGGCTGACCTACACATTCAAGATCCGCCGTGGCGTGCGGTTTCATGACGGCAGCATGCTCACGTCGCGGGATGTGAAGGCCAGTTTCGACAAGATCATCTTCCCTCAGGGGGATGTGGTGAGTGTCCGGCAGGCGACGTACGAGATGGTCGAGAGTATCACGGCGTCTGACCCCAACACCGTCGTCTTTAAGGTCAAATGGCGGTCCCCATCACTTCTCCTGAACCTGGCCTCGCCGTTCAACTGGGTCTACAAGGCAGATCTCCTGGCCCGTGACCCTCACTGGTACGAACGCAACATCATGGGAACCGGCCCATTCAAGTTCGTCGAATACGTGCGCGGCTCGCACTGGGCCGGCGTGCGCAACGAGAATTACTGGATGAAAGGTCGGCCGTACCTGGACGGATACCGCGCGCTATTCATCCGCAGCGTCTCGGCACAGGTGGCCGCGGTAAGGAGCGGCCAGGCCCTCATTGAATTCCGCGGTTTCTCCCCGGCCCAGCGCGATGACATCATGAAGGCCCTCGGCGATAAGGTTGTTGTCCAGGAAGGCGGATGGATCTGCAACAACCTGGTGGTGTTCAACACCAAGCGCCGGCCCTTTGACGATGCCCGCTTCCGGCGGGCGTTGACGCTGGCCATCGACCGGTGGGCGGGGTCGAAGGCCCTGTCGCAGATCGCGATCGTGGGTCCGGTTGGCGGCGTGATGCGGCCGGGCGGTCCGTTCGAGGCACCCGAGGCGGAACTGGTCAAGCTGGCCGGCTATGGCCGTGATATCAGTGCCGCGCGCGCCGAGGCGAAGAAACTTCTGGCCGAGGCCGGGGTGCCCGAGGGCTTCACGTTCGAGCTGCTCAACCGCAACATTCAGATGCCCTATGAGTTTGTCGGTATCTTCCTCATCGACCAGTGGCGGCAGGTTGGTCTCAACGTCAAGCACGTCATCAAAGAGAGTGGACCGTACTTTGCCGATGAGCGAGCGGGCAATTACGATGCGGCGGTGGATTTCACCTGCGATTTCATGGACGAGCCGGACGTGCAGCTGCACAAGTTCACCTCCGCCGACAGGAGCCCGGCGAACTACGGCCAGTATATCGACCGGGTGCTGGATCAGCTCTATCGCGAGCTAAGCCGGGAGCGGGATCCGGCCAGGCGGCTACGCTTGATCCGCCAGTTTGAGAAGCGCGCGCTGGATGAGAAGGTCTGGCAGATCTATGTGCTGTGGTGGCACCGGATTATCCCCCATTGGGCGAAGCTGAAGGGGTTCAAGATGGGTCCGGCCCACCATCTCGATCCCGACCTACAGGACATCTGGCTCGCTGAGTGAGGCAGTGGATCCAGCACCGCGTGAGCAGCGGGGGCGGTCTCCGGCCTGGGCGCCGGATTCGCCCCCGTTACTTGTGGCGCGCACATGACCCGCTACGTTGTGAAGCGATTCCTGCTGCTGATCCCTACGCTCCTCGTCGTCGCCATCCTCATTTTCGTGCTGATTCGCATCGTGCCCGGAGATGTCGTGGAACTACGGTTGGTGAGCGGCGGGATGTTTGTCACGAAGGGCGTGGTGGAGGCCGAACGGGCCCGGCTCGGCCTCGACAAGCCGATCTGGAATCAGTTTGCGGACTGGATGCTCGGGCTCGTCCGGCTCGACTTCGGGACGTCGATGTGGACCGGTGCCCCGATCAGTCACGAGATCGCCATCCGGCTCGAGCTCAGCCTTCAGCTCGCCATCATGTCCACGCTGATTGCCGTGGCGCTGGCGCTCCCGTTGGGCACGATTGCCGCTCTTCGCCGGGGCACCTGGATCGACTTTGTCGTGCAATTCTTCAGTGTGGCCGGTTTGGCTACCCCCTCGTTCTGGCTGGGCATCCTGTTGATCCTGTTCCTCCTCACGTACTTCCACTGGCTACCCCCGCTCACGTTCACGCCACTATGGCAGGATCCCAAAGCCAACCTTGTGCAGTTGATCTGGCCTGCGTTGGCCGTAGGGTACCGCTACTCTGCGGTGACGACACGGATGACCCGTTCTGCGCTGCTGGAGGTGCTGCGAGAAGATTACGTCCGGACGGCCTGGTCGAAAGGGCTGGCGGAGCGGACCATCGTCCGCCGGCACGCGCTGCGTAATGCGATGCTGCCGGTGGTGACGGTCATCGGCCTGGAGTTCGCGTTTCTGATCGGCGGGTTGGTGGTGACCGAACAGGTGTTCAACCTGAACGGCATCGGCAAGCTGTTCGTGGATGCGATCAGCCGGCGCGACTACACCCTCATCCAAGGGTTGATGCTGTTCGTTGCGGCCGGTTACCTCCTGGTGAACTTTGTGATAGATCTGCTCTATGCCCGGCTCGATCCGCGGATCTCGTATGGATAATGGTCTATCAATATACCCTAGCTTGAGCGTGCTGATTACCGGGTGAGGAAATGGCCACCACAATCCCCTTGCCAACGGTAGCTGGGTTCCGGCGGCAAAGGTGGCTGGCACGGTTCGTCCGCCGCTATCCCATGGGAGTGGCGGGAGGCGTCGTGATCATCGTCATGGCGGTGACGGCTGCACTGGCGACCTGGCTGGCGCCGTCTGACCCGCTCAGGACGGACTTCCTGGCGATGTTTGTGCCCCCCGGGGCCAACCACCTGCTGGGAACGGATGCGTTTGGCCGTGACGTGCTCAGCCGCGTCATCTTCGGGGCGCGCACCGCGCTTCTGGTTGGATTCTCCGCGTCTTTTGGCGGCGCGACGGTCGGGGCGATCATCGGCGTGATTAGCGCCTACTTCGGCGGAACCATGGATCTGATCATTCAGCGCCTGGCCGACATCCTGATCTCCTTCCCGATCATCATCCTGGCCCTAGTGATCGTAGCGATCCTGGGCTCCGGGGCGTTCAACCTGATCGTGGCCATCGCGTTATCCTTTGTTCCGCGCATCGAACTGGTGGTGAGGGCCAGCGCGCTTGGGATCCGGAGGACCGCCTACGTCGAAGCGGCGCGCGCGATCGGCGCCGGCCACTGGCGCATCATCTTCCGGCATATGGTGCCCAACGTCGTCGCCCCGTACCTGGTGATGCTGACCTCGTTCTTGGGGCAGGCGATTCTCCTGGAGGCATCGCTGAGCTTTCTCGGCCTGGGCGTCACCGAGCCCACCCCTGCCTGGGGTCTCATGCTTAGCGGGGCGGCAGTGGACTTCGTACAGCGCGCACCGTGGATGGCCATCTTCCCGGGGCTGGCTATCACCTTCACCGTGCTGGCATTCAACGTGCTGGGCGACTCGCTTCGGGACGCGCTTGATCCGCGGTTGAGAACCTAGCTTGAGCCTGGAGTCATTCCAGTCTCACCGCATCACCCCGCCGGACCATGCCCCCACGTGCCACTGAAGCATAGACGCCCACGTTCGCCTGGTTATGCTGGGCCGCGGCACGGAGGATGCCGTAGTCTTGGGGCAGGTCGCCCTGCGGCAGTGTGGTCATCACGCAGCGCGGGCATGGACGCTCGACGTTCAGGCGCACCCGCTCGCCGATCAGTACCGTCCGACCCACCCAATCGTTCTCCACGAACCCCGTGGCCCCACTCGCTTCCACAACGATGTTTGGCCGGAAGCGGCGGACCTCAAAGCGTCCGTGCGGGTAGAGTTCCCGAAGCCGGTCGATCGTTCCGGTCGTGAGCACATGGATGGGTGTGGCATCAAAGAACATTCCTGACGGCATCGCTTCGTCGGTCACGGTCTCTCGATAGGCCAAGCCCTCGATGTTGGGCCAATACTCCTCCAGGCTTGGCGCGGACGGCGCCGCCTGGGTGAATGTCACCTCCCGGCTGAGCGCCTCCGAGAGGATCGCGGGCAGGTCCTTCACCTCGCTGGTGACGATCGCGCCGTCCGGCAGTGTGATCCGCACTGCAGGGAGCCGGGACCCGCCACGTGGCGGCTCCGTGAAGGCCGCACGGAACTCGAACATCCGCCCCCACTTGCGGGGATTCTTGGCACTGACGACTTTGCCGGTGTCGGGGTCCGCGAGTGCGTAGACTCGATCGCCGAGCACTCCCCGCTGGGTGACCTCGGTGGCATTCAGTTCCTCGCCCATCATCGACTT
>JACPRY010000172.1 GCA_016193565.1 Armatimonadota bacterium | reverse complement strand
CATCCCCAGGTCAAATCTAGAAGAAAATAAGACGCCCGCCCTCACCAGGAGCGGGCGTCCGATGGTTGCGCCGGAGCCTACTTCCCGCTTATGAACTTGTTCGTCCAGAGAATGCCGTCTTTGGCCGACGGCTTAAACGTGATCTGCCCATCGTCCAGCATGAACTGCAGGTGCTTCTCCATCATCTGCTCGCTCATCCGGCCGTCTTCAGACAGCGCCGGGATGATCTCGCGCAGCGCGAGCGCCATCACATCCGGCTCCGTGCGCGGGAAGTATTTCCGCAGGTGGGTGATCGCCGCCGCCTGATCCCGCCGCATCAGTTGGTTCGCCTTGTTGACCGCGCGGATCCAGCGCCGCAAGACGTCCGGGTTCCTGTTCGCGTATACGTTGTGCACCGAAATGCCTGTATAAAGGAAGTTGTCGAGTTCCGGAACGTCCCCGGCCGAGCCTTTGATCACCACGACGCCGAAGCCGTCGCGCTCCGCCAGGTACGGCGTCGGCGCCGACAGATGAAATGCGTCGATCTGGCGCGTCCGGAGCGCTGCCAGCAGCGGTCCGCCTCCGCCCACCGACACAATCTGCGCGTCCCGGTCGGGGTTCAATCCGGCACGCTTCAAGTAGTAGCGCATGTACACGTCCGTGGCAGCACCGGGCCGCGTGACCCCAAGCCGCAGGCCGCGCAGCGCCGCAAACCGCTGCTGGATCGGCATACTGCGGCTGATCCCTCTGGCCCGCGCGACTTCGGGATGCATGACCATGTCCAGCGTCACGCGCTTGGTCAGGTTGTAGATGAACATGATCTGCTTACCCTGCCTTCGCAGCTGCACCGCCTGGAACGGGTCGGCGTCGAAGAACTCGACCTGGCCCGCCACCAGCGCGGCGATGCCGAGCGCGCCGCTGTCGACCTCGATCAACTCGAGGTCGATCCCCTCTTCCCCCATGAACCCGGCAGCCTCCGCAATGTACACCGGGGCCATGAACAGCGTGCCGGTGTGCGCCTCCTTGATCTTCACCCTCGGGGCCTGCGCCGTGACGCCGGCCGTCGCCACGACCAGCGCGGTTGCCACCAGAAGCGCCACGCGCACCCACCACCGTCTCCTCATGTGCGTCCCCCTCCTCTGGACTTACTGGATATCACGAAGGTTTCCGTGCTTCGGATTCCACCGCATCAGATAGTTGCCGAACGAGGTAATGCCCAGATTCATCAGGAGCACGACCACCAGCAGCGCCAGGATGCCCGCAAAGAGGCCCGGCGTGTCGAGCCAGCCGGCGGCGCGGCTGATCAGATGCCCGACGCCCCGATTGCTGCTGATGAACTCGCCGACGATCGCGCCGATCATCGCCTGCGGGACCGTGATCTGCAGGGCGGCAATGATGAACGGTGTCGCCGCGGGGAAGACGACTTTACGCACGAGATCCCATTCGGAGGCGCCCATGACCCGCGCCACCTGCAGCAACTGCACCGGCGCGGATCGAATGCCGGCGATCGTGTTGATGAACACGATGAAGAACACCATCACGGCGGCGACGGCAATCTTTGAGGTGATGCCGATCCCAAACCACAGGATAAACAGGGGCGCCAGCGCGATGCGGGGAATGCCGTAGAACCCGACGACGAACGGCTCGACGATCCGGTAGACCAGATCGGACCGGGCGAGCACGAATCCCAGCACCAGCCCCGCGACGGCGCCGATCACGTAGCCCACCAGGGCCTCGATGATGGTGAACCGCAGGTGATAGAAGAGCTGCTCTTTGATGATCATGGCCCACAGCGAAGCGATGATGTGCGAGGGCTTGCTGACGAAGAACTGATCGACGAACCGGCCCGAGGCCACCTCCCACAGGCCCAGGAACACCACAGCGAACGCGAGGCGGCCCAGCGTCGTGTTGCGGCGGCTCTGCCGGTCGCGCGCCCGTTCCAGCTGCTCGACCTCACGGAGGAGCCGGTCCCCGCGCGGCTCCAGCAGCCGCCCCGGCGCCGCGGCTTCGCGCACGCCCATCGGCTAGCTCACTCCCAGCTCAACGTCCATGATCTCTTCCTTGAGATCGCGCCACAGACGGTCGAAGAACGCCGGAAAGTTCGGGTGCGCCAGGATCCGGAAGACGTCGCGCGGCCGGCCGAGCGGCACGTCATAGACCTGCTTGATCGTCCCCGGCGCCCGGCTGAAGAGCACGATCTCGTCGGACAACGCCGTGGCCTCCACGAGATCGTGGGTCACGAACACGACGGTCTTCCCCGAGCCCTCCCAGAGTTTCAGCAGCTCGTCCTGCAGGATGACGCGCGTCTGCGCATCCAGCGGGCCAAAGGGCTCGTCCATCAGGATGACGTCAGGGTCATAGATGAGCGTGCGGATCAGCGCCGCGCGCTTGCGCATCCCGCCGGAGAGCTCGTGCGGGTAATGGTGCTCGAATCCGTCCAGCCCGACCATCTGGATGTACCTCGCGGACAGCTCGCGACGCGCAACTAGCGCAACGCCCCGGAACTCCAGCGCCAGCTCGACGTTTTCGCGCAGCGTTCGCCAGGGCAGCAGGTTGTCGTCCTGCGTGATGTAGCCGACATCGGTATTGACGGCGGTGACGGGCGCGTGCTTGTAGCGGATCTCCCCTTCCGTGGGCCGCACGAGCCCCGCGATCATGTTGAGGAGCGTTGATTTGCCGCAGCCGGACGGTCCGACAAAACTCACAAACCGGCCGCGGGGGATCGCGAGGTTGACGTTGTGGAGGGCGAGGAAGGCGCGCCGGCGGCGGCGCTCCCCGCGCGCCACGAAGACTTTGTAGACGTCGCGTGCGACGATGACGGGCTCAGCGGTGCTCACGGGAACTCCTCAGGACGCATCTGCGAATACCTTGGCGGCAGAGGATGGCTTTCCTTTCAGCGGCGATGTGGAAATGATCTGTAGTGATAGGCGGCGAGGATCTGCTCGATGCTGCCGGAGTGCTCGCGGCAGTGCTCGATACAGCGCCGCAGCATCTTCCGGGCCGACCAGCGCTCCTCTGTTCGCTCGGTGAACCAGGTCGGGACCGTGACTCGTCCTCGCACGTCATCCGTCAGGCTGCGCGCCCACTGCTGAAACGCCGGCCAGACGATGCGAAGCCGCTCCACCATGTCCTCCGTCGCGTCGATGCGGCGGTCCGTCTCCGCCAGCTCCGCCGGCATCCCGTGCCTGTCCGGGTCGTCGATGATGCGCGTCATGTACCAGAGTTCTGCGCTGACGACATGCCGAAGGATGGTGCGGATCGGCCGGCCCCCATCCCGGACCCAATCGAACGCCGTGTGGCTCAATCCTTGCACGAGTTGGAACAGGTCCTGATGGGCGTACCCGGCAATCCGGAGATACCGGTCGATCTCTCCCGGTGTGACCGGCACCGTGTCCGGCCGGTAGAACCCTACGTCGTCGCCCGACTCGAAGTTTCCGGCCACGAAGACTTCTTCCGCGACCTGGTACCGGTCGGGCCGCGCAGGCGGGACGGATTCACCATGTCGCCGCACCCACGCCAGGTGCGCGGCGACCGCGCGCGGCAGCCGCGGCCGCATCGCGGCACGGGACTCAAACCGCATCCCCAATCCCGGCGGCTCCAGCAGGTGCGCCATGACGCGGCCGGACGTCGCGACGTCGAGGTAGATGTCCAGAATATTCACAGGGACTGATATGCGAGCCGGTGAAAAGGAGTTCCTGCGGGTCTATGCACCATCGATGACTGACGACCACCCTGCCGTCAAACCCCTGTCGGGCATCCTCGAGGATCTCTTGCGAGAGGACGAGTCGGTCACCGTCGGCGAGATTACCGACCGCGTTGCACGCCGAGGATTTGGCCTCTTCATGATTGTGCTCGCCCTGCCGACGTTGATTCCCGTGCTTCCGCCGGGATCGGCCGCCACGATCGGGCTCCTGTACATCATCCTCGCGGTGCAGATGTTGATCGGTTTGGAGCGGCCGTGGCTGCCGCGGCGCGCGCGCGCGTTCCGCCTCAGTGATCGGGCAGTCGCCTCGCTCCGCAACCGGGGTGTGCCGCTCCTGCGGCGCATCGAGCGGTTCTCGCGCCCGAGGGCGATGATGCTCGATGAGCGAATCGTCCTGCGCCTCGTGGCGGCCGTGCTGCTGGTGCTCGGCGTGATCCTGCTCAGTCCCCTGCCCTTCCTCAACACACTCCCGGCGTTGTCGGCCCTCATCCTCGGCGTGGGCCTGCTGAACCGCGATGGCGTCTTTCTGCTCGTCGGGGTGCTGCTTGCCGTGCTGGTGCTCACGATCATCCGGTACGGCTTGGAGGCCCTGTACAACCTCCTCTCGGGGGTGGTGAATGTCTTGCGCAGCTGGCTGGGACGCTGACGCATGGGCGGGGACCGCGTGCGGTGGGGGATCCTCGGGGCGGCCCGGATCGCGGTGCGCCGTGTCCTGCCGGCGCTGCTGCGGAGTGAGCGATCCGCGGTCGTCGCTATTGCCAGCCGCGATCGCGACCGCGCGACCGACACCGCGCAGCAGTTTCAGATCCCGAAGGTGCACCCCTCGTATGATGCGCTGCTGGCCGATCCTGAGGTGGATGCCGTCTACAATCCTCTGCCCAACAGCCTGCACCACCTCTGGACGCTGCGAAGCGCCGAGGCCGGGAAGCACGTGCTGTGTGAAAAGCCGCTCGCGCTCAACGCGCGCGAAGCCCAGCAGATGGTCGAGGTGTGCCGCCGCCGCGGCGTCCTGCTTCAGGAAGCGTTCATGTACCGGTTTCACCCGCAGACCGAAAGGCTCCAGGAGCTGGTCGGCTCAGGGGAGATCGGCACGCCGTGGCTCGTGCGGTCCGCGTTTACGTTCCTGGTGGCAACGGATGAGGACATCCGTCTGAATCCCGAACTTGGCGGAGGCGGCCTGATGGATGTGGGCTGCTACTGTGTGAACATCGGCCGCCTGCTCTTTGGAGAGCCGCATACGGCGTTTGCGGCCTCCAACATCGAAGGGGGCGTCGATGTGCGACTGGCGGGGCTGCTCCGGTTTGGCGGGGACCGGGTGGCGGAGTTCGACTGCGGAGTGCGCGCGCCGTTCAGGCAGTTCTGCGAGGTCGTCGGTGCATCCGGGTCCATCATGGTGGAACGGCCGTTCCAGCCTGAAGAGCGCCCTGCGAGCCTGCTCATCCGGCGCGGCGATCAGGAACGTCGCGTCGAGATCCCCGGGACAAACCAGTACGTGCGGATGATCGCCCACTTCGTGGACTGCGTGCTGTCCCAGCGTCCACCCCGCTACCCGCCCGAGGACGCCGTGGCCAACATGCGCGTCATCGACGCCCTGCGAGAGTCGGCGAAATCCGGCCAGACGGTCGGCCTCTGAAAGCAGGAGGGGACAGGCCCCTCCTGCAGGAAGGGCCTGTCCCCTCCTGCCGAGCGTGTGTTCGCTGACGCAGACAGGCTAAATGAATGTAGCCTGCGGAGTCTAAAGCAACTGCCGGATGATGAGGTTGAGGCCGCTCGCCAGTACCAGGAGCAGAACGAGGCGGCGGAATGTCTCCGTCGGCAGGCGGTCCTGCAGCCAGAATCCCACCAGCGTCCCGACGATGATCGGGATAAAGGTCGCCACCGCATACCACAGCAGGGTCGAGGTGTACAGCCCGAGCCGGTAGTAGGATAGGGTCTGCGCGACGGCGCCGACGAAGAATGCGACTGTCAGCCAGAATACGAAGGCCCGCTTCTGCAGTCGCAGCGAGTGCAGGTAGGCGGCGATCAGCGGCGCGAAGATGCCGGTGGCACCACCCATCACGCCCGAGGCCAGTCCGACAGTAGGTCCGGTGTAGGCCTGCGCCTGTGCTGAGATCTCCGGGGTCACGTCGAGGAGTCCCAGTGCGGCAAACAGCAGGGCCGTGATCCCGACGATCAGCGCAAGCGTGTCGGTATCCAGGCGGTTGAGCAAGAGCGCACCGATCACGGTGCCGATGACGACTCCGGCCAGCAGACCACTGAACCGGCGCCCGTCCTCCAGGCGCCCGCCGCCGCGCAGCAGGACAAGGAAGTTGCTGAAGACGACGGACACCGCGATCAGCACCACCGCGGTGCGCGCGCCGATCAGGTTGGCGGAGATGGGAACGGCGATGAGCGGAAACCCGAAGCCGAGCGCCCCTTTCACCGCCGACGCGAACGCAATGACGAGAAGGACCACGGCGAACGCGGGGTTGAGGGCGAGGTCCGGTTCCACGCGAGACTACGTCAGGGAGATTTCCTCAAACGGTGTCACACAGGGCGTGCCGCCGGCCACATACAGCCGGCGCGCGGTAAGATCTTCCAGCACTGACACCACCGTTTCGACCCGCTGTTCTTCGGGCAGCGACGGATTGGGATGCCGGCAGACCGAGTCCGGACGGCCAGCGTGGTCACGCAGCATCTCCATCAGTCCGGTCGCGTTCAGCGTGCCGTTGGTCTTCCCCGCACCAAGGAGCTGGTGCATCCGCGCGCCGCGTTGATACGTGGTCGTCCGGTCCTCAGCGAGGGGCTGCCAGATCTGCAGGGCATCGGGATCCACGAAGTGGTTCGCATGCGCGAGCGTCCCCTCGTGCGGCTGCAGGGTACACACGGCCTCGGGTGCGGCCTCGATGTTGATCACGCGCGCGCTGCCGTTGGCCTGCCCGAGCAGGAAGTTCGCCGAGCATGAGCGGGCCTCGCGCGTCACGACCGCGGCCGCATCATCGATCGACCGGGCGTGCAGCATGCGCCATGTGCGCACGTGGAACGGCGTGCGCAGCCGGCGCCAGTCGTCCTTGTTGCTGAGCAGGCCGTTGATAACCAGCCCCACGCCGGCGGAGTTCATCCCGATCTTCCCACCGACGATGCCGGCTTCGGTAAACGCGGCCAGCACGAACCCGCCGGGCCGGCGCGACCGCAGCATCACGCCTCTGACCTGCGGGAACCAGTCCCAGTTCTGTCCCAGGTACAGGTGGCCATCTGCCGATGCCTCAGGGGTGACGGCGAACGCGGTGCAGCCGTCGACGGTCAGGCTCGCCTGTTCGCCCTGGTTGATCGTGGAGTACTGACTGTACAGGATCTCGTAGCGGGCGTTGAGCACGGCGATATCGGCAATCGGCAGCCGCGCGCCCTCTCCCACGCCGCGCATCGCCTGGCCGTACTCGGGATCGGTGCGGTCAATGACCGCCAGGTATCGAAGCGCCCGGTCGCGGACTTCCTCGGGCCGCAGCCGCGCTTCGCGCTGAAACCGGTCGTAGTAGGTCTCGAGGTTGTGCGCGATGCGGTCGGCCGCGGCCCGGCCGTGCAGCACGCCGCCGTCGTGCGGCGTTCCCTCAAGACCGATGAGCGGCAGCGCAGTCATGCACGTTCCTTTCGCCGGAATCGCGCAATCTCATTCGGACTGGGTCGACAACTCTTTCATGAATGTACCCCACGCGGGCTGCCGGACGAACCCGAACCTCGTGTTGATCGCCAGCATCGGCGCGTTGTTGATCTCGTTCCATGTCCGGATTTCGCGGATGCCGTGATCGCGCGCGTACTCCACAGGCGACGTGCCAGATGCCCGCATACCCGACGATGGTCCCGGTGGCGAGGTCTTCGGCCACGTAACGCTCATTGACGAACTTCTTGTCGTAGTGCTCGTCGTCGTAGCGCCACTCTTCCACGGTGCCGGGGCGGTCGGGGAGAACGGCGTTGGCGACCTCGACAACGCCTTCGTAGTCCCGCACGTCAAACGAGCGGATCCTGACATCCGTTTTCAGCTGTTGCCGCATCTTCATCGTCCTTCTCTCCCCTGTGAACAATTAGGTGATGAAAAACAACAAGCGCAGAGCTCTTTCGAACCCTGCGCCCACGCTGGAGGACGCGACAACAGGACAACGGGACAACAAAAATCCCGTCGATTTCGCGTTGTCGCGTTGTCCCGTTGCCGCGCTAGGCCAGCAATCCCAGCTGAGCGAGGCGGATACGCATCGCCTGCTGGGACACGCGAAACTCTCGCGCGAGATCGGCCACCACAGTCTTCACGGCCTGCGCCCGGTCCTCACCGCCCAATGCCCGGAGAATGATGTTCTGCTCGCGGGCAAAGGCCCGACGCACCTCGGCGGCTGGCATGAGGAGTTCGGCGGCAAACGACTTCGCGTCGCTCTCACTCAGCTTCCGCGCGCCTTCGGGCAGGTGCAGATTGTCTCCGGCGGCTTCGCTTGCGACCAGGGATGTATGCCCAAGCACAGCATGGGCGAGTTCTTCGGCCATCACCCAGCGGCGCTCGGCATCAGAGCGGAACGGGTAGTCACGATTCAGGACGAGGATGCGGTGCTCGGCGTCACCCTCGATGCCGCCGCGAGAGCCTGAGGGCAACGCGCGCCAGCGGACGGGATAGCCGAGCTGTTCGGCGACCGCTTCGACGTCAACGGGGATCTCCTGTGCAAACGCCTCGAGGATCTCGCGTGCCTGCACCGCCGCACGCGACCGCCGGAGGTCGCGGGGGCCCCGCCCCGCAGGTGTCGCGGGAGCCATCGACTGGATCGCGGACTGCTCCTCCGCCGAAAACGGCCGCCCCCCGCTTTCAAGCTGCAGCAGGCCGCAGTTGGGACAGGCCCACGCCACCGGCGGCTCACACTCGCTGGCGAACCGGGGAGACATCTCGGCGTCGCAGACCGGACAAGAACGCATCGCGAACTCCTCGCAAGACGGAAACCAGGAAACGAGGAAACAAGGAAACGAGTAACTACAGTCTACCGTCTGCGTGGAGGAGGTTCCTGCCGAACAACGCTAGCGGCTCTCTCTCGTTTCCTCGTTTCCTCGTTTCCGCAGTTTTGAGTTAGATGACAGGGGTTCTCAGCAGCCGCAGTCTCGCATCCCGCGCTGCCGTCCGCACATCGGGGAATGGCAGCCCTTCAAGCTGCATCAGCACTTCCGCCGCCTGCAGCATGATCCGCTGTAGATCGCCTTCCTCCGACTGGCTTTCCATCAGCAGCTTCCCCCAGTCCGCACCGCGCATCCACGCGACCACCGCGTCCGCGCGACGGTCGGCGGGCGACGGGATTCGGCGGCGGGATCCCGGATCCCACTCGGGCTCGAACTGCTTCAGCACATCGCCGGGATCGAGCGCATGCTGGCGCTCGAAATCGACCAGTTCCCGCACCAGTTTTACCAGCGCGCTGAGCCCGGCCTCACCGCCCCGGTAAGGCGCGCGCTCGGTGGCCAGCGCGCCGGCGACCGCTGCCCACGCCGCCGTGGACCCGCCCACCAGGCTCCGCCGGACGATCTCCGCCATGACCAGCGCGCGGGGATGGCGCAGCTCTGCCGCCCACATCCCCTCCGCGGTGAGGCGGTACGATTCATCGAGATAGCCGAGGCGCTTCAACACCGCCGCGCGCCGAGTAAACTCGTCGGCCAGCGACCCTTCGATATTGTGGAGCGCCTGGCGCAGCGAGGAGCGGCGAAGCTCCCGCGTGCGGAGGTTCTCGATCGTGGCCAGACACTTCTGCTCGACCGGACACGTCGCACACGGCCACGAGACAATCTCGTCTTTTAGGGCTGCGATCTCTTCCTCTGGCGCGCGCCCCTGCTTCTGCAGCCGGCGAAGGCGATCGGTCATCCGCTCGTAGCGGCCGCGGGTGATGAGACGGTCGTCACAGGGCCGTTCGGTGAGGTCGTCGGGCGGGATCGACGCGATGGCCTCGCGCAGCCGAAGGATTTCCGCGCGGCACTCAAAGGCCGCGAGCGAACGGTTGAGCTCGCGCAGGGCATCCTGCAGCGTGCTGCGCCGCAAGAGGTTGAGGACCTGCACATAGCCCGGCGTGAACGACGAGGTGACCGGATCCGGCTCTGCATCAATCAGGGCGAGTCCTTCGCGGACTTCCTCGCGGGATGTCGCAGGGAGCACCACGACGCCAATCGTGTCCTTGCCTCTGCGCCCCGCGCGTCCGCTCATCTGGTGGAACTCGGTCGCGGTGAGCACGACCGGACCCTCGGGACTGTTCCGCGCCAGCGTCGAGAGCGCGACCGTGCGCGCCGGCACGTCCAGCCCGCTCGCCAGCGTCGTCGTCGCGCAGACCGCGCGGACGAGGCCGCGCGCGAGGAGATCTTCTACCGCCAGCCGCCAGGCCGTCGTGTGCCCGGCATGATGCGGCGCCACACCCGAATCGATCACGGCGCTGCGGAACGCATGCTGCTTGAGGTAGGGAAACTCTCGCTCCCAGCGGCCGATCGCCGCCGCACGCAGCTCAGGCCCGAAGGCGCGCAGCGACGCGAGCTCTCGGGCGGCCTCGTCGCACTGCCGCCGGGCCGGAAAGAACAGGATGACCGGCAAGAGGCCGAAGTGCTCGAGGTCACGCAGCAGGTTCGGCAGCCACGACGACGTGCGGCCGCTCGGCGGCAGGTGGCCCACCGCATCCGGTGGGATCAACCGGCCCCGCCCGTCGGCCATCACGTACCGGAGTGGCACGGGGCGCGTGTGCTCGGCGATGATCTGGGGCTTGGCGCCGCGGACCTCTCCGAGCCACGTGGCCACGGCATTGGCATTCGGAAATGTCGCGGAGAGCAGCAAGAGCCGGGACCGCCGCGGCGCGAGCAGGAGGATCTCTTCCCACGCCGTGCCCCGTTCTGGATCAGAGAGATAGTGCGCTTCATCCAGCACCATCAGGTCCGGCGTGGTGCTGTTGCCGTACAGGGCGTTGCGGAGGATCTCCGTCGTGGCGACGATGATCGGCGCCTGGGCGTTGATCCGCCGTTCGCCGGTCAGCAGGCCCACAGACTCCACGCCGTAGATACCTGAGAACCGGTGGTACTTCTGATTGGAGAGCGCTTTCAGCGGTGTCGTATACCACGCCGTGCGGCCGGCCGTCAGGAGTTCAGCCATCGCCTGCTCGGCGATCCAGGTCTTGCCGCTGCCGGTCGGCGCGCTGACCAACACGTCTCCCACGCGCGCGGCCGCGAGCGCCGCCTCCTGAAACGGGGCCGCGACAAACGGCCCCGGCGGCGGCGTGCCAACATCCTCGAGCATCGAGCGGAGCTTACCGGACGTGGGACGGCGGGCGGGCTGGCGGTTCGCTATCTTGGTGCGGGCCATTACCATCCATGATAACCCAGTTGAAACGGTGCTGGCAGAACGAATTGGGTGAATGAAGGTTGTATATTGACACTTAATAACATCATCTACTGAGGGGTCATGCCCACAGGAAAGGTCGAGGAACGGGTGCTTCAGCCCTCGAATCGGTGGTTGAACGCAGAACTGATCCTGCAAAGACCAGTTGAGAAGAGAGCGATGGCACCGTATGACGTCATCATCCTCGGGCTCGGGGCGATGGGCAGCGCCGCCGCCTATCACCTCGCACGGCGCGGCCGCCGCGTGCTGGGACTCGAGCAGTTCACGCCCGCGCACGATCGCGGGGCATCCCACGGACGGTCTCGGATCATCCGGGAAGCCTATTTCGAAGATCCACGCTACGTGCCCTTGATCCGGCGTGCGTATGAGCTCTGGGACACACTGCAGCAGGAATCCGGCGCACGGCTCTTGCTCCCTACCGGCGGATTGATGATCGGTCCTGAGGAGAGTGAACTCGTGCAGGGCGCGCTCGCCAGTGCGAGGCAACATGACCTACGGCACGAACTGCTCAGCCGCGCGGACCTGCGGCGGCGGTTTGCGCAGTTCGCCGCTGAGGAGGCTACCGTTGCGGTTTGGGAACCCCGGGCGGGCGCGCTGTTCCCCGAGGACTGCATCCGCGCGCACCTTGCAGGCGCAACCCGCGCCGGCGCCGTCCTTCAGTTCGAAGAACCGGTACGACAGTGGCACGCGGCCGGGGATACCGTGGAGGTCACAACCGCAGGAGGCATCTACAGCGCGGGGCGCCTGATCGTGACCGCGGGTCCCTGGGCCGGTCAGGTGTTACCGCGGCTCGGTCTGCCCCTCGAAGTGGAGCGCAACGTGATGTACTGGTTCCGGCCCCGCGATCCGGCCTTGTTCACGCCCGATCGCTGCCCCGTCTACATCTATGAGTATGCGCCGCGCCGCCTCGTCTACGGCTTCCCGGCCCTCCGCGCCGACGGGATCAAAGTCGCGTACCACCACAGCGGCGAACTCTGCACGCCCGAGACGATCCGCCGCGACGTCGGCGAAGATGAGATCCAGGGGATGCGCGGGCTGTTGGCTCGCTACCTGCCCGAGGCAAACGGCGAGCTGCTCCAGACGGCGACGTGCATGTACACCAACACGCCCGATGGCCATTTCATTATCGACCGGCACCCGGACTACGCAAGCGTCACGATTGCCTGCGGCTTCTCCGGCCACGGCTTCAAGTTCTCCCCGGTGATCGGGGAGGCGCTTGCCGAGTTCTGCGAGTATGGTCACACGCGCCACGACATCGAGCTCTTCCGCCTCCGCCGGTTTGCGTCGCCGGTATGATGTACGTCGTCCCTGTGTTATAGTTTGAACTGTTGGTGAAGATCGTTCTGAAGAGAGTGTGCTGATGGCCAACAAGAGTCTCTATGTCGGCAACCTGCCGTATGACGTCACGGAGCAGGAACTTCGCGACCTGTTCCAGGCCTGGGGCCCGGTTGCACAGACCCGTCTTATCGCCGATCGAGGCTTCGGATTCGTGGAACTCCCCGAGGAGAAGGCGGCCGAAGCCATAACGGCGATGAACGGCAAGGAACACCGTGGGCGGACCCTGATGGTCAATGAGGCGCGGCCCCGAGGTGATCGGGGGGGCGGGACCGGCGGCGGTGGGCGAAGCGGCTACGGTGGCGGCGGGCGAAGCGGCTACGGTGGCGGCGGACGAAGTGGCTTCGGTGGCGCCGGACGAAGTGGCTTCGGTGGCGCCGGACGAGGCGGCCGGCGTGGCGGAAACCGTGGCGGCGATCGGGGCAAACGCTGACCTCCCGCACTGGGTAGTGGGTCAGTTTGCCCTTGTTCTCTTTGGTAACGTTAGGTCTCGCCGGTGACCTGAACCACGCAGAAGAGGTTGCCATCAGGATCTTCCAACACGATAAAGTCATCATCCGGTTTATGCCTCCAGGGATAGCGAGTCGCCCCAATCTTGATTAGCCGCTCCACTTCCCCCTCTCTGTTGTTTGTGTAGAGGTCGAGGTGCAATCTACTCCTCTTGCCTGAGCGCTTTTCAGGACATTGGTCCAAGGACACGTTGGGCCCTCTTCCCTCAGGATCACGAAGAAT
Source organism: Armatimonadota bacterium (assembly GCA_016193565.1). Taxonomy (GTDB): domain Bacteria; phylum Sysuimicrobiota; class Sysuimicrobiia; order Sysuimicrobiales; family Kaftiobacteriaceae; genus JACPRY01. The sequence goes on along the minus strand of JACPRY010000172.1, from coordinate 357 downwards.
TACCCAGCCGCCCTTCGCAGGCTCATTGGGGACGTAGTGGAGCGCTTCCTGCCAGAATGCCAGCATTTTGTTGAACTCATAACAACGGATAACAATCGAACCGATTTTCATTTTTCCTACCCTAACCTTGCCCTCGTCTGTTTTTGTCATCTAAGATACTTTCTGATGTCTGGTCTGATAATGGCCATTTGGAGTGCCAAGACGAAGTATAAGATTTGTACCATCCAGCGTTGGCTAGGCGCTGCGTTTCCTGGTGGATGAGCTCTCTGGGCGTTCTGCCGAGCACTTGTAGTTGCTGGTCTTGCAGTTGTGCCAGGTCATGGTAAGTTGTGGCGGGTTGTGCTATTGCCTCTTGTG
>JACPRY010000061.1 GCA_016193565.1 Armatimonadota bacterium | reverse complement strand
GTGATCCCCGAGAAGCCTCCCGGTTTCACGTTTCTCAGTGCTCTCTTTGCGGTGGTGAGGTAGAGGCGGAAGAAACTAAGAAGGGATCAAATCTTCATTTGATACAACTCTATTTGAGATGTATCAAGTGAAGACTTGACCCGTCCCCCCGACAAGATTGACTCCTTGCTTCTCTTCTGCGCAACGTAGTGAATATACGCGGTCTGTCCTTTGAGAAGCGCCCTGTAGGCCGGGGTGCCCCGGAGGCGGACGAAGTTCCGGATGAAGGGTTGAAAAGCCTGCGGCACCGCCGCACGGATCACCGCCTCCTTCCGCTCACTATCCAGCTCGAGCGCCTTGCACACCTGAAGCGTGATGTTCGCGTGGTTGACGACGTCAAGGCCGGACGACTGAAACTGCGCGTGCAGGGTTGGAAGCTCGCCGGAAGGGCGCACGTCTGCGAACAGGAGATATCCGCCCGGCCGCAGGACTCGCCAGATCTCTGCGAGGAACCTTGCCATCGAGCTGTAGCAATGAGAAGACTCGATGTTGACGACCACATCGAACGCCTCGTCGGTGCACGGCAGTGATTCAGCGTCGCCCGCGATGAAGTGCAGCCCCCGCATCCGGTGGTGCCGCGCACAATACCGGACCGCCTTTCCGGAAAAGTCGACGCCGACCACCGTGTTCGGTTCTCGGGAGCGGATGAGGTATGAGGCTCCGCCGCCGCGGCCGCAGCCGATCTCCAAGACGTCCCGACCGCGGAGGTCAACGGCGTCTGCAACATGGTGGTAGAGCTGGATCCCGAACCGGTGCTTCTGATCCGGGCCATAGAGCTCGAGCGGCGGAGCGGCTGGGTCGAGATCGGCATAGCCGTAGTTCATGAAGGGCCAGTCGGCATCGTGGTACCGGCCGACCAGATGCTCGTACATGCCACGGTAGAGAGGGTGCTTCAGTCTCGGAGAGATCCTAAAGAGCAACCCAAAGATGTGCGACATCATGGCCGCATCAGGCGGCCCCAAGCCTACAAAGGCGTTTCATTGCGACCACCCCCACTCCGGCGCGTTCCAGGTGATCCCCGAGAAGCCTCCCGGTTTCACGTTTCTCAGCGCCCTCTTTGCGGTGGTGAGGTAGAGACGGAAGTAGAGTGAGATCACCGGCAGGTCCTCGGCCACGAGCTCCTGCTGGCGACGGAGCAGCTGCATCCGCTTGCCCTCATCAAGTTCCTCAGAGATTTGGTCCACGATGCGGTCGTTCTCGGCGCTCCGCCACCCCATGTGATTCCCGCCTTCGAAGTTGTTCGCCTGACTGGGGATCTGGCTGGAGTGGAAGAACGACCCGAGCGTCGTCGGACCGAAGAAGGTGGAGTACATCGTCATCTGGTACTCGCGAAACCGAATGACCCTTCCAACGAGCACTGACGCCGGCACGTTGTTGATCCTGAGGTCCATGCCGACCTGTTTGAGCTGTTCTTTCATGATCAGCTCGATCTGCTCGCGGATGGCGTTGCCGGTGGTGGAGATGATTGTCAGCTCGAGACGTTTGCCATCGGGAGACCGCATGATGCCGTCCGGTCCCAGTGTGAACCCGGCTTCGGTCAGCAGCTGCCGCGCGCGGTTGGGATCATAGGCGTACTTCCTGACGTTGGCGTTGTGCGCCGGGTGGGCCGGCGGCAGCCACGTGTGGGCCACGGGCTGCTTTCCGAAGAACAGTTTGCTACTGATCTCTTCCCGGTCGATGCCGTGCGCAATCGCCTGCCGCACGCGTTTGTCGCGCAGTAATTCGTCATCGACGTTGAGGTTGATGCGCTCCCAAATGAGCCCCTGAGTGTAGTGGGCGGCAATTCGGGGATTGCGCCGTTCGATCTCGAGCATCTGGTCGAGCGAGAAATTGTTGGTGGTCCCGGTCACATCCACGTCGCCGGTCACCACGTTTGCCTGGAGCACGGTGCTGTCGAGGATGAAGCGGAACACGAGCCGCTGGACGCTGGGGCGGCCTTCTTTGAACGCCTCGTATGCCTCAAATGTGATGTGGCTTCCAGGAATCCACTCCACAAACTTGTAGGGACCGCTGCCGACGGGGGCGCGCGCTTGCCTGTGCCCTTTTAGCGTGGAGGGGTCGCGGTTATAGGCTCCTTCGAGCTCGTGTTTTGGGAACACGCTGTGCCCCAGATTGGCGAACGGATGCGCCTCGTTCCACTGGACGACGAGTGTATAGGGATCCCGGGGGTTGGGGACGAGCATGTTGTCAATCTTCCTGAGCTCGAAGCGGCTGAGGGTCGGGCTGCGGGGGTTGCGCAGCATCAGGTAGGTCCAAGACGCGTCCAGGGCCGTGACAGGCCGCCCGTCGTGCCACGTGTACCCTCGCTTGATCTTGTAGGTCACCCGCATCTTCTTGCCGGGGAGAATCTGCCAGCTTCCGTCCTTGACGGTCGGGATCTGCTCAACGAGTTGTGGGAAGAGCTGGCCGCGGTCATTGTACCGAACCATGTAGGCGTAGAGGACGTCCTGGATCTCGCCCGCGACCTGCATTGCGGAGAACAGGAGGGCGTCCGGTTCCTGGGCCACGCCAATGACAACGGTGCCGGAGACGGGCGCCGCACCGCCCATCGTGGGCGCTGCCGCAATGAGTAGAATAGAGGCAGCTAACAGCGCGCGGAGTTGCACCCGGCGCGTCATGTTTGCCCCCTTGCCTTCAAAGGAGAGTATGCGACTGCATCGAAAGACTTCACACTGCATCCACCTTTCTCCGCTGACTCATTCACGCTCCTCTTTCCGTGGACCTGGCGCTATCCGATCCTTTGGACCAAGGGGGTGGGAGATCTCAGCCAGGCAAGACGCAACTTCCGTTAAGGGAGGGAATGAAGATGCCGAAGTATCTGTTTACGGGTTCCTACTCGACCGAAGGCCTGAAAGGGCTGCTCAGTGATGGCGGCACGAAACGGCGCGATGTCGCCAAGAAGGCGGTCGAAAGCGTGGGAGGGAGGCTGGAGGAGTTCTACTTTGCGTTCGGCGACACTGACGTCGTCGGCATCGCTGACGTGCCTGACAACGTGAGCGTCGCGGCCATCTCTCTGGCGATCAGCGCCACCGGAGCCTTCAACTTCAAGACCACCGTTCTTCTCACGCCCGAAGAGATGGATCAGGCTACGCGCAAGGAAATCACGTATAGCCCGCCAGGGCGGTAGACGGTCCGTCCTGGACGGACTCAAAGGGGGGAGTATGGTGCCACTGTTCTTGGATGTTCATAATGTCCCTGGGGCGACAAGCAAAGCCCTGGCCGATGCTCATATGAAGGATCTTGAGGTGCAAGGAAAGTACGGCGTCAACTACCTCAAGTATTGGCTGGACGAAATGAACGGGAAGGCCTTCTGTCTCGTGGAGGCGCCCAATAAGGACGCCGCTATCAGGGTTCACAGGGAGTCACATGGCCTCCTGGCTGACGAGATCTACGAGGTCACGGAGGGAGGATAGCTCTTCGCGGCTGCGTTTTCGAGGAAGCAGGCCCAAAGCCCCGGCCCGTCGCAGAGGTGGGCCGGGGCTCTTTTTGTCTCAAAGATCATGTGTACTTTTCGGGTCTTGGGGGCATATAGAGGATAAGAATTCGTCCTGGGGAGTTGTGGAGGCGGGGGCGTCAACGCCCCCGCTTTGTCTAGGACGGCAAGACGCAGAGGCACATAGGCTATGCAGCGGGTATCGGACCCTCATAAGCAATCGTGGGGTCCGCACCGGCTCCCCGGCAGGGGAGCCCGACGCAGACTCCGGGGTGTATGCGTCTGCGCCATCTTCGTTCTCGCCGGTCTCGCACTGCACAGCCAAAGCGCGCCGGCGAGCAACTTCCCCGTTGATGCCATCGGCCGGCTCATCGTTGATGACCGAGGATCCTGCACGGCGTTTGTGATTCGCAGTATTGAGCGCCGCGCGGCAGACCGATTCGGCGGAGGCGCCGTTCTCTTCGAGAACTGGGTCGCATCCGCAGGACACTGCGTTGGGACGGATCTCGTTTTGAAGTTAGGTGGCGCCACCCATCGAATCGGCCGTGTCCTCGGCTACAGTTCCGGCCGCGGCGGCGGCTTCGATGTCATGGTGGCGTCCTTCGTCACCTACACTCGGATGGCGGCCCTCGAGCCCGCCTTCGGCGAATATCCGGCGGTGGGAGACCCGCTGCTGCTCATCGGCTACGGGGGTAAGGCGCTGATGATGCGGGTTGGGCCGCTCGTGCGTTACGACGACCGGGGCTACATGGAAATCCACAACTATGCGAGCCGGGGTAACAGTGGGGGACCCGTGTTGATCCCAGGGACACGGCGGGTCGTCGGCATAGGGATCGAAACGACCGTGGACCGCCCCGCGGGCGCCAACAGCCTGTACTGCATGGTCGCCGGTTGTGCCGTCAAACCACCGTACGTCGCCTCGCACATCGACGCCCTGAAGGGCGTCGCCGATTTCCGCTAACCGCCGTCGGGTTTGCTCGATTAGATACGCAGGTCAATGATGGCCGAGACGCCGACGCCCACCACGCGTCGGATCCGCTTCCACGGCTCCAGGCTGTCCACCGGGACGAGTGTCCGGATGTGGAAGACGTTCTGGAAGTTCCCTTCAATCGCGGCCACGGCCTGAACTCGCGCGACGGCCGACCTGGGGCCGGCCACCTGCGCCGCGCCGATGGTCGCCTGGCCGGGCGTATTGATGCCGATCGAGATGCTCAGAATTGGGACTACTTTCGTCGTCTCCTTTGTTTCAGCATCGCGAGCCTGTAGGAGGTTGTTGATGAAGCTATTGAGCTGTGGCGCGAACATCTTCACCGCGACGCCGACGCCGAGCGTCTTGATGATGGCGCCGGCATCCTGAGCAGAGGCACCCGCAGAGGCCGCTAGCATCACCGCCACGAGCATAAGGGTAAGGATGTGAGTTTTCCTCATTGTGCATCTCCTCTTGAGGTGGCGTTCTAGTGTCGATAATGTTTTACCGCCGGGTTTGACAGGTCACACATATATCCTGCGATGGTGCTAGCTGGCTGCTGTTGATGGAAGGGGAGGAGGATTAGAGCTGCGGCGTGGGGTGGGCCTGCAGGAACGCTTGGACTGCTTGCGCGACGGCCCAGCCGATGCCGACCAGTACTGCCAACCAGAACGCCATACGCATCATATCTATATCGTGCCCGCGGAAGCGAAAGAAGGGGACATTCATGACCAGAGCAGTTTGTGGAGGGCCGAGTGATCCAGATCGCCGTCGCCCTGGTCGACAAGTTTCTGGTACATATCGGCGACCGTGCGGAGGTTCGGCGTCCTGGAGGACACCGACATCGCCAGGCTCAACGCCATTTTCATGTCTTTGAGTTGCGTCTTTGCCCTGCCGCCGGGAGCGTACTTGCGGCTGATCATCCGGCTCCCGTGAACCTGCAGGATCTTGGAGTCGGCATACCCGCCCCGCAACGCCCCCTGCACGAGCCGGGGGTCGAGGCCGGACTTCTCCGCCAGGGTCAAGGCTTCGGCCACGGCCTCGATGGTCAGCCCCACGATGAGCTGGTTGATCAACTTCGCCGTATGCCCGGCGCCGGCGTCCCCGACGCGGAGCGGCGTCCCAAGCGGTTCCAGGACGGGGCGGGCTCGCGCGAAGTTCTCTTCCGTTCCCCCGACCATGATCGCGAGACTGCCCTTTTCGGCGCCGTCGGGACCGCCGGAGACCGGGGCGTCGACCCAGCCGATGCCCCGTGCCCCCAGCCGGCGGGCGTACGTTCTGGATTTGGCTGGATCAGAGGTTCCCATATCGAGGACGAGCTGACCGCTCGAGAGCGATGGCTCGACGCGATTCAAGACTTCCTCGACGGCTTGGGCATCCGCGAGCATCAGAAGACAGATCTCCGCTCGGGCAGCATCTTCGAGCTGCGCGACCAGCGGAATTCCACGAGTCAGGTCGTCGGGCAGCGCGGATCGATTCCATGCTCTGACGGGAAGTCCTGATGCCAGCAGCCTTCGCGCGATAGGCCGCCCCATCAATCCCAGTCCCAATACGCTTACAGAGGGCTGCATCACGAAGACCCGATTGACCCGAAAGACCCGATGGACCCGATGGACCTTTTCAGTCGGTCGCCGCCGCGGCGCCGGCGCGAATGCCGTAGATCGCCCCGAACTTCGTTTCGAGGTACCGCAGGTACGGTTCAGGCGTCAGGTCCTGGTCCGTGGCGCGCCTGATGAGGTCGCGTGGGAAGAACTTCCGCCCATGCTGATGGACCTGCTCGCGCAGCCAGGACAGCAACGCGGAGAAGCGGCCCCCCCGGAACTCATCTGTTAGACCGGGATTCGTCCGCAACGCGGCTTCGAACAGCCGTTCCACGCCTCCGGAAGGTCCTCTGCCGCCAGTTTCCCCTCAAGCAACTGCTTCTCCAACTCAAACCGCAGCATGATGTGGAGATTGTAGGTCACCTCATCGGCCTCGACCCGGATCGGACTCGGCTGGACGGAGTTCACCGCCTTGTAGAACGTGTCGACGTCAATACGGCCCAGTTGTTTCGGGAATTGCTCCTGGAGCTTGGGGAAGAAGTGCTCCCAAAACGGCCTGCTGCGGCCGACCAGATTCTCCCACATGCGTGACTGTGACTCGTGCACCCCCAGGCTCGCCCCCCGGGCGAGCGGTGTCCGCTCCAGGGCGGGAGAGACCCCCTGCTCGTACATAGCGTGTCCCGCCTCGTGGAAGATGCCGAAGATCGCCGCCGGAAGGAAGTTGGGGAAGTAGCGGGTTGTGATCCGCACGTCGCCCGTGTTGAAACCGCTGGCAAACGGGTGCGGCGATTCATCGAGCCGGCCGCGCGTGAAGTCATAGCCGAAGGCTTCCGCGACCATGAGGCCGAACGTGCGCTGCCCGTCCCTGTCATACTCCAGGGCCAGGAACCCGGCGTCCACCACCGGCCCCCGCTCCACGATCGCGTTCACCAGGGGCACAGTGACTTCGCGCAGCCGCGCGAAGAGGGCATCCACCTCGCGGGTTTTCATGTGTGGTTCGTAGAGGTCCAGCAGCGCGTCGTAGGGGTGCTCGGTGTACCCCAGATAGTCAGCCGTCCGGCGCGTGTAGTCCACCATCCGTTCCAGCCATGGACGGTAGCCCGCGAAATCGTTGTGCGGCCGCGCCTCGCGCCAGGCTTCGGTGCTGAGCGACCGCGCCCTGGCCCGTTCGGCGACGAACTCGGCCGGCAGTTTCGAGGCGATGTCAAAATCGCGGCGCGTCATCCTGACCAGCCCCGCTTCGTCTGAGTCCGGATCGAGGCTGCCCGCGACTTCCTCCGCCGCGGCCAGCAGTTGCTGCGTATCGGCGGACACAAACATCTGATGGGCGAGCCTTGCCAGCGTTGCGAGCTGCTCGGCGCGTCCCTTCGCTCCGCCTGAAGGCATCTTCGTTTCCTGATCCCAGCGCAGCACTGCGGCTGCGGAGTTGACGTCGTGGATGGTGCCCAGGCGCGTCTTCAGCAGTTCGATCGGTTTGGGGATGGTCATCTAGATTCCTTCGACGATCTTGCTCATTTCGGCGGCGGCGTAACAGCGCATCGTCAGCGTCTTCACGTTACCCTGGCTACCGATCCAGATGGCCAGGCGGCTTGCCGCGGGATCGTCCGGTGCATCGAACACGCTGACGGCGTCATATTGACCCATCGTCCACAGCGTCTCGCGCACCTTCACGCCCATCTTCTCCGCCTGCTTCTTGAACGCATCCGCGCGCTTCACGGTATCTTTGGCGGTGCGCACGCCCTGATCCGTCCACGTGAGCAGCATCACGTAGGTCGGCATGATTACCACCCTCTTTCGCGGGAAATGCACATCACTTTCGGAGTGACGGAGCAAGAACCTTTCGATTTCTGACATCCCAAACGCCACGCGCGGTGAGGCGGATCCATGGGAGCGAGTCAAAGGTGAGGAAGAGCAGGCTGAAGAGCGGATCGCTGAATGGATATCCCCGGTTGCGCATGAACTCGGCGAACCGGCGATTCAGCTCAGCGACGTCTTGCCATGGGCGGCTCGAGTAGATGCCGCCCAGGTCGAGGGGGAACGCGAAGACCTCTTTGCCGTCTTCCACAACGGCGACCCCGCCGCCGAGCTGCCCCAGCCGAGCCAGCGCGGCGGTCATGTCCTCGGGCCGCTGCCCGAGCACGACCAGATCGAAGGCGCTTGTCACGGTGGACGCGAGACCCCCCAACCGGTCCGCGAATCCCAGCAACCGCGTCCGGGTCACCCAGCGACCTGCTCGATCAACGAGTGCCGCGTGCAGCGCACTCTCAGGGACATCCGAAGGCTCAACGGGCTGCGTGATGACGTCGTTGACGAGCCGGATCCCGCCGCCGTTGTGGGCGTGCAGATCCGCGGGCAGCATCCGCTGGACGGACAGCGCCGGCAACACGCCGTTCCAGTCGAACGACGGAAAGCCGGCCATGAGCCTGCCGTTCTCGGCAGCGATTCGCCCGCCGGCGATGACCAATACAGGAGTGGGATCCTCAAGACGCCTGAGCACGTTGATGTCGGCGCGCTTCCCCACCGCGATCTCTCCGAGATCTTCCCACCCGTAATACGCCGCGGGGTTAAATGTGGCCATCCGTAGGGCCACCATGGGCGGCACACCGCTTCGTATCGCAACGTCGATGAGATAGTCCATGTAGCCGTGAGTCGCGACGAACGACGGTGTCGGCCCGTCGGCGGTGAGCATCAATCGCGATGCGAACACATCATCGCGCGTGACGACCTTGACCAGTTCCGGGAGGTCTGGGCGGATCGAGCTGTGGCGCAGCATCGTGTACAATCCTGCCCGCAGCCTGTTGGCGGCCTCTTCGGCGGTGACGGCCTCATGGCAAGACGTGAAGCCGGCGGCGGCCAGCCCGACAAGCCGCTCGTACGAAGCGCCGGGCGCGTGGCCCTCAACGCGCTTGCCGTCTGTCTGCGCCGCCTTGATCTTCTGGAGCAGATCAGGGTCGCCCTCAAGCACGTCCGTCCACCGGGTCACCTCGCCGACCGCGGCCGCGGAAGGGAGGCGCCACAGCCGGCGCAGATGGTCCAGCGCGAACTTCGCCTCCTGTCCGAACGACTGCGGGTGGAGCCGGATCAGCCACCGGATCTTCATGGGTAGCGCGGCTAGCCGCTCCAGGATCTCTCCAACGCGATCCAGCGGAATAAGCATCATTAGCGGCAGCGCGTCGATGACTGCAGTCGTGGTGCCGCGGGCCAGGACGGCCTTCGCAAACTCAACGGGATTGACGGCAAGGATGTGCCCGTGCGGCTCGATATAGCCGGGTACCAACACCTGCCCGGTGACATCGAGTCGTTGCTGGGCGTTTGCGCTGACCTCCTCATCCGGACCGATCGCCACAATCAAGGAACCGGAGCGGGCGACGCCCGCGCGGTGAAGCACACCGGAGCGGACGTCAGCGACCTGACCACCGGTCAGGACCAGATCTGGAGGGCCGTCAGTGGATGGTGTGGTTTCGGAGGGTCGCATGTGCACACAGCATACGAATATAGCGACAGAAGGTGCAAGCCCAGAAATTGTGGAATCGGTGCGGCGAGACCGGCCCCCGCAAACGATATCTCTAGAATCTGAGTCCAAGAGGGAGGGTTTGAGATGGCTGAAATGGCTGAGGTGAAAAAGGGATTCGTATTGGTGGTACTCCAGGAAGGACGGAGAAAAGGAGACAACAAGGTATCTCAGGAAACGGCCGATGGTCTTGCATCTCTAGCGAGGAAGGTTACCGGAGTCGTAGAGGCAAGTGCCAGACCGATCGAGAGGCTTTACGGCACAGAAATTCTTTCACCCTTCAATGTACGTATCGATGTTAGGGTCTCGGAGCCCAGGCACCTCAAGGCCGCATTAGAGGACATTGACAAAGCAATACACAGCCACTCCGAGGGCTATGGAGGTTAGTTTCCTTCGAGACCAGGTGGGGAGTGCGGCTCTATCGCCATCGCATACTCAACGGCCTGCTCGATAGTTAAACTCCCTCCCTTGCTCCAACCGGCGGCAAAATCCTCCTCACCCAGGGTCGAGTGGACTTCGTTCAGAAGCCTCTCGTAGTCTCTTTGTGCGGCCGCAGAGCGTGACACGCCGATTGCTTTACGGAGCGAGGTGCCCGCGGCCAGGAGCATCACGACGCGAAGCCTGTCAGCGCTGACGCTGGCGAGCCCCTCCAGACCCCCGGCGATGCCTGCTTTGTCTCCGAGCGTCCTGCACATCGTCAGGCTCTCCTTGAAGAACGCCGCAGCCCGGCCCGAGTCGCCCTCCCGCCATGCGACTCGCCCCAGACTCCTGAGGAGTTCCGCAATCCCCTGTTTCTGACCTAACTCACGGCGGATCGAGAGACTTTCTTCGTAGAGCGCCCGCGCCGTATTGTAATCACCTCGCTCACGGGCGACGAGCCCCAGATTGCTAAGTGCTGCGGCGATACCCATCTTGTGTCCGATTTCCCGATGGATGGCCAAACTCTCTTCGGAGAGCGCGCGGGCAGCGATGTAGTCGGCCTGATCACTGGCGAGAATACCGAGCAAATGCAAGGCCGACGCGATCCCCTGTTTGTCATCCGTCTGGCGGAACAGTTCGAGACTTTCTCTGCCCAATGCAGTCGCGCGCTGATAATCACCTAAATGATCTGCAACAAGGGCCAGATTGTGGAGTGAGCCTGCGATATCATGTCTGTTTTCAGCCTCGCGACCGTACCGAAGGCTTTCCTCATGCAACTCCCATGCTGAGGTGTAATTCGCCTGGATATAGGCGATGTTACCCAGAGTTGTGAGCGAAGTCGCAATGCCGTGTGCGTCTCCCAACGTATGCTGCAGGGTTAGGCTTTCTCCACTCAATGCTGTTGCGCGCTCATAGTCGCCCTGCCGTTGCGCCAGCATGCCCGCGGCGTGAAGGGCTTTCGCCCGAAGGCCAGGCGCTGGCTGGGTCGCGATCGACAGTGCTGCCTCCAGTCGCTGTCGTCCTTCCGTCCAGTAGCCGCGGACGTGCCAGAAACGCCATAGGGCCGTCCCCAGACGAAGGGCAACCTCCGCATCGTCGGTTGCCAGCGAATACTCGATCGCAGCGCGGAGGTTGTCGTGGTCGGCCTCCAGTCGATCGAACCAGACCTGATCAGGCACTTTCAGATCCGATTCCGACCGCTCGGCCAGGACGAGGTACCAGTTTCGGTGCCGCCGTCGAATCGCGGGCTCCTCACCCGATTCCTCGAGCCTGGTATTCGCGTACTCCCGGACCGTTTCCGGGAGCCGGTACCGGGTGAGCTCCTCCTGTGGGTCCCGCATCACCAGAGACTTCTCGACCAGACGCGTGAGCAGGGCGAACGATTCCTGCGGTTCGGTTCCGGGGCCGCCACCCACGTCCTCCAACACTTCGGCGGTAAACCCGCCCCTAAAGACCGACAGCCGGCGCAGGAGCGTCTGCTCAGCAGAGGAGAGCAGTTCGTAACTCCAGTCCATCGCCGCCTTGAGGGTTTGGTGTCGGGTAGCGTCTGTCCGACTCCCTCCGGTCAAGAGGCGAAAGCGGTCGGTGAGCCGCGCGGCGATTTCGCCGACGGAGAGTGCCTTGGTCAGCACAGCGGCCAGCTCGATCGCGAGCGGGATGCCGTCCAACCTGGCAACGATGCGGGCCACGGTCTGTGCGTTTCGTTCGGTGAGCGCAAAGTCGGACTGTCCGAGAGCCGCACGCTCGACAAAGAGTTGCACCGCTTCGATGGTAGTGAGCTGCTCTGCCGATGGCAGTGCGGCGAGATTCGGGAGCCCGAGCGGCGGGACTGCATAAGTCAGTTCCCCCGTCACGCCCAATGGCTCGCGGCTCGTGGTGAGGATGCGGAGATTCCGACACTGACGCAGCAATTCATAGGCAACTCCCGCACACGCTTCAATAAGATGTTCACAGTTGTCGAGAACCAGCAGCACAGACTTGTCGCGGAGCTGGTCCGTAAGTGTTTCGAACATCGATCGGCCGGACTGTTCGCGCACGCCTACGGCAGCGGCGATCGTCGGAATCACCAGCTGTGGACTGGACAGCGAAGCCAGATCCGCCAGCCAGACTCCGTGCAAAAACGCCTCAACGAGATCGGCGGCAACCTGCAGGGCCAGCCGCGTCTTTCCGCCGCCTCCAATGCCGGTGAGGGTCACGAGCCGGTGTTTTGCGAGTTGCCGTTTGATTTCACCGATTTCGCGCTCTCGACCGATGAAGCTGGTGAGCTGAATAGTCAGGTTGTTTGGAACGACGCTGAGGCTCCGCAGTAACGGGAAGGTGCTCGGAAGATCGGGGACGATCAACTGATAGAGCCGCTCCGGCCGTTGGAGGTCCTTCAACCGGTGCTCGCCCAGATCGCGAAGTTCGATCTGCAGCGGGAGCTCATCGCGGACCAAATTGCTCGTCGCTTGCGAGAGGAGAATCTGCCCTCCGTGCCCTGCGGCGCAGATCCTGGCGGCCCGGTGGACGTCGATGCCGACGTAGACCGTGCCGGTGTTGATCGGCTCGCCTGTGTGCAGGCCGATACGAAAGCGAACCGGCGGGTTCTCAGGCGTGGTGAGGGTGGCTGCGCGGCGTTGAGCCTCTACGGCGGCTGTGACCGCATCCGTCGGCCGCTGGAAAACGAAGAAGAACTCTTCACCTCGCTCGTCGACCTGCGTGCCCCCGCGCGCCTTGAAGGCGGCGCGCATGGGACGCTTATAGCTCTCAAGGAGGTCCCGGTATGACTGGTCACCGAGGCGCTGGAGTAGGTCGGTGGAGCCTTCGATGTCGGTGAAGAGGAAGGTAACCGTCCCGGTGGGCAGGCCGCCCATAGGCCGCCTCCTGCCTGGACGCCTCAACGTCCAGTGCGTTGCCTTCGAGACTTCTCGTTAGAACTGTGGGGCTTCCTGCCGGGTTCTTGGACGGGATGTGCGGCTGCAGGAATGGTCGGCGGACACGCCCGAACCTTCACTGAGCCCGGCGATGATCTGGAACCTCGAGATGGAGACGATGCCTCGGAGCAGACTGGCCGAGGTGCAACTGCGCCTGCTGCAGCACCAGGTCCGTCGTGTCTACGAGCGAGTTCCTCTCTATCGGCAGAAGTTTGATGATGCCGGTGTCCGGCCCGACCAGATCCGCAGCCTCGAAGATCTGGCTCGCGTGCCGTTCACGCGCAAGAGTGACTTCCGCGACACATATCCCTTCGGCCTGTTCGCGATCCCGGTGGATCAGACGGTTCGCATTCACGCGTCGTCGGGAACCACCGGCAAGCCGACGGTCGTCGGATACACCGCCAACGACATTAGAGTGTGGGCCGAGGTCTGCGCGCGTTCCCTGGCGGCGAGTGGGGCGCAGCCCGGAGACGTGTTCCAGAACGCCTACGGGTACGGCTTGTTCACCGGAGGGCTCGGCATGCACTACGGAGCGGAACTCCTCGGCCTCGTCGTCGTGCCTGCCTCCGGCGGCAACACCGAGCGCCAGATCATGCTGCTTGCGGATTTCGGCGCCAAGATCATCGCCTGCACGCCGTCGTATGCGCTGACGCTGGCCGAGGCGCTGGCCGCGCGCGGCATCCGTCCCGGCCAGTTGCCGCTACGGTACGGCGTGCTCGGGGCCGAGCCGTGGACGGAAGCGATGCGGGACGAGATCGAGGAAAAACTCGGGATCACGGCGATCAACATCTACGGATTGACCGAAGTCATGGGTCCGGGCGTGAGCAATGAATGCGTCGAGGAGAAAAACGGCGCGCACGTCTTCGAGGACCACTTCCTCGTGGAGGTCGTCGATCCAGAGACCGGCGAGCCGCTGCCGTCCGGGACGATGGGCGAGCTGGTCTTTACGACGCTCACCAGAGAAGCGCTGCCGGTCATCCGGTACCGCACCGGCGACATCGCCGCCCTGAATGTCGGGCCCTGCAGGTGCGGCCGGACATTTACCCGGATGTCGCGGGTGATGGGCCGCACCGATGACATGCTCATCATCCGCGGCATCAACGTGTATCCCTCCCAGGTAGAGGCAGCGCTGGTCGGGCTGCCCGAACTCTCACCCCACTACCAGCTCGTGGTCACGCGCGAGCGGACGCTGGATGAGCTCGAGATCAAGATCGAGGTGAGCGAGGGCTTTGCCGGCGAGGCGCCTGCGCGTTTGGACCTGGCAGCGCGCTGTCGCGAGAAGCTACGCGGAGTGCTGGGCCTGACGGCGAATGTGACCCTGGTGGCCTCCGGTTCACTTCCTCGAAGCGAGGGCGGGAAACTCCGGAGAGTAGAGGACCGGAGGAAACTGTAAAGACGACAACGGGACAACGCGACAACGGGGCAACAAGATCTGTTCCTTTGCTATCCTGTTGTCCTGTTATCGCGTTGTCCTGTTGTCGCGTGTGCTAGCGCGCCGCCGTCCAGTTGTTGTTGCGCACCTCGATCATCACCGCCGCGCGTCGATCGAGACCGAGATGATCTCTGGGCGTATAGGTGAAAATCCCTGTAATGCCCACGAGTTCCTTCGTGCCGCGCTCGATCTGATCGCGCAGGACCGTGCGGAACCCGCCGGTGTTCTCGGGGCGGATGCCCTGCTTTAGGGTCCGCTCGATCGCCGGTTTGAGGATGAACATCGCGTCAAGCGCGTGCCCGCCGAAGGTGTTGCGCGTTCCGCGTCCGTAGCGCCCTTCGTACCGTTCCAGGTAACTGAGGAGCACAGGCTTCTGTTTGTCACTGTCAGGGAGCGCTTCAGCCACCAGGAGCTTGCCGGCAGGCAGCAGCGTGCCTTCGACGGTGGCCCCACCGAGATCCAGGAACGTCTTGTTCGCGACGCCGTGGCTCTGATAGACCGGCAGCATGATCCCGAGGTCGCGGATGTTGCGGTTCGCGACGTTCGCGCCGGGTGGGATCGCCCAGATGAGGAATGCCTGCGGGTTGCGGCCCATCGCGCGCGTAATCTGCGTGCTCACATCGGTGGAGGCGCGGGCGAACGACTCTTTCGCCACGATCTCGATCTGCTTCTGCGGGGCGATCTTCTCAAACTCGACGAGGCCACCCTGGCCGAACGCGTCGTCGAACCCCAGCCAGGCCACGCGCCGGATGCCCCGCTGGCGCATGTGGTCGGTGATGACGTCGATCATCAGGCGATCGGTCTGCGGCGTCTTGAAGATCCACCGGCGCTGCTGCACCGGCTCGATGATCTGGACGGCCGCGGCGAGCGAGATGTTCGGCACGCGGGCGGCCTGCACGGTCTCGATGATGGCGAGGCTCGCAGGGCTCGTCGTGCAGCACACGACGGCAGCCACCCGTTCCTCGTCAATCAAGCGTTTCGCCGCGATGAAGGCCTTGGTCGGGTCGCTCTCCCCGTCGGTGATGATGTACTGGATGCGGACGGGTCCCGCGGGGCCCTGGGCGGTTCCGAATTCATCCTGGTACAGCAGCACCGTGTTCCGCTCGGGGACGCCGAGCGAGGACGCGCCGCCGGTGACGTCGACGACGAACCCCACCTTCACGATGGCCTGCTGGGCGAGCGCCGGAGCGCCCGCGATGACGGCAATTGCTATCCAGAGCATGAACACGCGACGCATGACCTCAGACCTCCACCCGAAATAGTTGAAGGTTGAATGTTGAAGGTTGAAGGCGAAGCAACGCTCGGCTGTTACCTTCAACCTTTAACCTTCAACCTTCAACGTTCCTGTGCGGGTTCGACATGGCCGCCGAGATAGGCTGCCCTGACCTTGGGGTCTTGCGCCAGCACCGATGTCTCTCCTTGGAGTGCCACGCGCCCCCCTTCCATGACATATGCGCGGCGCGCGATCTCGAGGGCGGCCTTGGCGTTCTGCTCGACCAGCAGGAGGCTCTGGCCCCGATCCTGGAGGTTTCGCAGCGTCTTGAGGATCTCCCGGATCACCAGGGGCGCCAGGCCGAGGAGAGGCTCGTCCATCAGCAGCAGCCGGGGCCGGGCCATCAAACCCCGGCCGATGGCGAGCATTTGCTGCATTCCTCCCGACAGCGTCCCGGCCGGATCGTCCACCCGGTCTTCTAGCAGCGGGAACAGCGCAAACACGTCATCCAGGTCCCTCGTGATGGCCTCACGGCTTTCCCGGCCGAAGCGGTGATAGGCGCCGAGCAGAAGATTGTCGTTCACGCTCATGGTGGCGAACAGCTGCCGGCGTTCGGGCACGAGACTGATGCCCAAACCCACGGCATCCTCGGGGCTCAACCCAGTTGTGCGATGTCCGGCAAATCGGACCTCTCCCCGCGCCGGCAGCAGCCCGGTGATCGCAGAGAGCGTCGTGGTCTTCCCCGCACCATTGGGGCCGATGATCGCAACGACCTCATTCTCACCGACCGTCAGCGATACGTCTCTGACGGCCTGGACCGGACCGTACGACGCCTGGAGGTGCTCCACCTCGAGCAACATCACGAAGCTTGCTCCTCGCCGAGGTAAGCGCCGATGACCCGTGGATCCGCTCGGACAGTCGCAGGCGTCCCCTCGGCAATCTGCTCGCCGTAATTGAGCACGAGAACGCGGTCAGCCACTCCCATGACCAGCGACACGTCGTGCTCGACCAGAAGCACGGTCACTCCGGCCTGGCGGATCTGTCGGATGAGGCGCACGAGGTCTCGCCGCTCGGCTGCCGACAGCCCCGAGGCCGGTTCATCGAGCAGCAGGAGCGCCGGTTTGGTAGCGAGCGCTCGTGCGATTTCGAGCAGCCGCAGCGAGCCGAAGGGAAGGCCTCCGGCAGGCTCCGTCGCGCGCGACAGCAACCCGACCATCTGCAGGTAGCCGGCCGCCTCCGAGCGCGCCGCCCCTTCCTCACGATGGCCGAAGCCCAACATCGATCCGAGAAAGCCGGTCCGCAGTCCCCGGTGCAACCCGACCATCACGTTCTCGAGGACCGAGAGATCTGCGAAGATCTTGGGAGTCTGAAACGTCCGCGCAACCCCGAGCGCAGCGATGCGGTATGGCGCCAAATCAGAAATGGGTCGGCCTCGCCAAGAGACGGCACCGCGGGTCGGCCGCAGCACGCCGGAGATGAGGTTGAACGCCGTGGTCTTGCCGGCACCATTGGGCCCGATGATGGCGTACACTTCCCCCCGGCGGACCTCAAACGCAAGGTTGTGCACGGCGAGTAGCCCCCCAAACCGTTTCTCCAGGCCGTCGACGCGGAGCAGCGGCTCAGCCCCGGCGGCGGGATCAGGGCCCTCCGCTGCCTGCGCTTCCATGATCGTGACCTGTGCGGCTTCGGGGACGCCGTCTGCCGCCCGCGGATCGGCATTCAGGCCGAGCGCCCGCGCGACGACCGGCCACACCCCTCGCGGCATGAGGACCACGACGGCGGCGAGGAGCAGACCGAAGAGGATGATCTCGTACTCAGCAGAGGCGCCGCTCCCGAGCAGGCCCGGCATGATCGTCCGCAGCGCCTCCCGCAGCGTGGTGAGGATTGCCGTCCCGAGTACCGCGCCGGGGAGGTAGAAGATCCCGCCCAGCACGCTCATGACGAGCAGGTCAATCGAGAAGTTGAACGCGAACGGCGACGGACTCACGAAACTGAGGTAGTGGACGTACAGCGCGCCGGCGATACCGGCGAACGCAGCGCTCGTCGCGAAGATCAGCCCTTTATACTGCGCCGGGTTGATGCCCAGCGTGGCCGCGGCCACTTCGCTCGAGCGAATGGCGGCCAGGGCGCGGCCGACACGCGAGCGGATGAGGTTCCGCCCGCACCACAGCGCGACGAGCACGAGCGCCCAGATGAGATAGTAGTATGCTCGGTCGCCGCTGATCAGGATCCCGCCGAACGAGAGTGGCGGGATTCCAGTGAGTCCGGTGGGGCCGCCGGTGAGGTGCTGCACGTTGCGAATGACCACGTCGACCACGATGTTCAGGCCGAGTGTCCCCAACACCAGGTAGTGACCGCGAAGAAAGAAGATCGGCAGGCCCATGACGTAGGCGATCACCGCGGCGCCGAGGGCGGCCATCGGCAGGCCCAGCCACGGGGAGACGTCCCACCGGAGTGAGGAGATGGCGGCGATGTAGGCCCCGAGCCCATAGAATGCCGCCTGACCGAGCGACACCTGACCGGCGTGCCCTCCCAACAGCGTTAGGCCGATTACGATGAGGCTGTACAGGCCTATGAAGAGGAAGATCGAGAGGCTGATCCGGCCTGCGACGAGCGCCGGCAACACGAGGAGCAACGCGACGAACGCGAGTAGCCAGATCTTGCTCCCCGTCATTCTTGTGCCGCTTCTTCGCTGATGATCAGTCCGATACGCAACGTGCTGAGCGCGCGCCAGAGCAGGACGACGATGAGCGCCGTGAACGCGATCGCGTCGCGGTAGTTGGAGGAGATCAGTCCGGCGCCGAGCGACTCCACGATGCCGAAGGCGATGCACGCCGCGACCGTCCACGGATAGCTCGCCATCCCGACGACGACCGCGCCGACAAATCCCTTCAGGCCGAGGATCAACCCCATGTCGTAGGTCGCGAGCGCGAGCGGCGTGATCAACACCCCCGCCAGCCCACCGAGCGCGCCGGCAATCACCCAAGCCAGGGTGCCCATCCGCTCGACCCGGATCCCGACCAGCCGTGCCGCTGTGGGGTTCACCGCGCAGGCCCGGAGCGACTTGCCCCGGATGGTGCGGGTGAAAAACAGGTAGAGGATGATGAGCACGAGGGCGGTGATGCCGATCACCCAGAGGCTCTGCCGGATGAGGACCGCCGAGGCGATCCGGACAGGCGGGCCCGCGGAAAACGGCGGCAGGCTGTACGGATTGGTGCCCCACAGCAGCAGCAGGATTCCTTTGAGCGCCAAGTGCACCGCAATCGTGATGATGAGGAGTACGAGCGCGCTGGCCTGCCGGGCCGGTCGGATGGCGACGCGATGCACGCCGCCGCCCAGGATGGCGGACGCGGCGACCGCGATCGCCAGTGCGGGCCACAGCGGAAATCCTTGTGCGAGGAGGGAAGCCGCGAGCAGCGCCCCGAACGCCGCGAACTCCCCCTGGGCCACGTTGACCACCCGCGTCACGCTGTGGATCGCCACCAAGCCCAGTCCCAGGAGCGCGTAGATCGTGCCGTTCACAAATCCGCTGGCAATGAACTGAGCGATCTGCTGGCTGAGCGACATAGCGGAGTGGAGAAGGTTTTCACCGCATTCGATGAGCACTCCTGGCCTCAGGAGAAGGGGAGGAGGCCATTGGCCTCAGGCGAAGGCTGTAGAATTGTGAGAGAAGGACTCAAACCTGGCGCAGAAGCAACCGTGACGATTACCGTGACACCGGAGATGGTGGCCACGTTTGAGGAACTGGGGCCGGTGCACCCGCTGTACGCCACCTGGTCGATGGTGCGGCACATGGAACTGGCCAGCCGCAAGATCATCCTGCCGTACCTGGAACCCGGTGAAGACGCGGTCGGTCACAGCATCAGCGTGACCCACCTGGCCCCCACGGGGGTCGGGGAGCGCGTGACCGCACGCGCGCGCCTGGTTAGCCTTGACGGGCGGCGTGTTGTCTGCGCCGTGGAAGCCAGCAACGAGCACGAAAAGATCGGTGAGGGCACGCAGGTGCAGATGCTAGTTCGGAAGGACCGGCTGGCGTCGCGCATCGCCGAGGTCCAGCGCCGCGCGGGCGCAGGGAGGCGTGCGTGAGAGGCTCGCTCGTTCCGGTCGTCACGCCCTTCCACCAGGGGAAGGTGGACGAGCCGCGTTTCATCCAGCTGCTGGAATGGCAGATTGAAAGCGGCAGCCACGGCGTCGTCATCGCCGGCACGACAGGAGAACCGAGCAGCCTCAGCCTCGAGGAACGCGAGCACCTCATCGACGTTTCGGTCAAGACCGTGCGCCGGCGCGTACCGGTGGTCGCCGGGACCGGCACGAACAACCATGCGGAGACCCTCCGTCTGACGAAGTTTGCCAAGAAAGCCGGCGCCGACGTGGCGCTCGTCGTCGTGCCGTACTACGTCCGCCCGTCCCAGGAAGGCTTGTACCGTTACTTCCGCAGCGTCGCGGACGAGGTGAGTCTCCCGATCATCATCTACAACATCCCGGGGCGCACGGCGGCGAACCTAGAGGCGCAGACGATGGCCCGTCTGGCGAAAGACTGTAAGAACATCGTGGGCGTCAAAGAGGCGAACAAGGATTTTGAGCACATCAACCGCGTGCTGCACGCCTGCGGTCGGTCGTTTCTCGTCTATGCGGGGATTGAGCTGTTGTGCTTCCCGGTGCTGGCGATCGGCGGCGCGGGGTATGTGAGCGCGACCGGGAACGTGCTGCCGAACGAGGTCGCCCGCCTCTACGATTTGGTCGCGGCCGGCCGGTGGGACGCCGCGCGTGATCTTCATTATCACCTCCTGCCGATGAACGACGCCCTCTTCCTCGAGGCCAACCCGGTGCCCGCGAAGACCGCGCTCGGGTTGATGGGCAAGATCGACCCCGAGGTCAGGCTGCCGCTTGCGCCGATGTCCCCCGAGAACCTCCAGAAACTGAAGCAGGTGATGACCGCATACGGCTTGCTTGCTGAGCCGGCGCGCGTCGGTGGATCGGACTAGCATGCCTGCCAGGACGGGTCGGCAGTTTATCGATGGATTGAAGGACCAGTCCCGCGAGGTGTGGATCGGCGGAGAGCGCGTGAACGACGTCGCCGCTCACCCGGCCTTTCGTAACATTATCCGCAGCATCGCCGCCCTCTACGATCTGCAGCATGATCCCGCCACACGGGACGAGATGACCTACGTGTCGCCCGCAAGCGGAGAGCGGGTCGGGCTCTCGTTCCTTACGCCCCGCACCCGCGATGACCTGGTGCGGGTGCGCCGGATGATGAAGCACTGGGCGGACTACTCGGGCGGGATGATGGGTCGCTCGCCGGACTACCTCAACCGCGCCATCATGGCCTTCGCGGCGGCGGCGGACTACTGCGGGCAGATCGACCCGCGCTTCGCGGACAACGTACGCTCTTACTACGCGCTGGCCCGCGAGCGGGATCTGTGTCTTACCCATACGCTGATCAACCCGCAGGCGAACCGCTCCGAGGGACCCTCGGCACAGGCCGATCCATATCTCGCCGCCGGCATCGTGAAGGAGACCGGCGACGGCGTCCTCATTCGCGGAGCGCGCATGCTCGCGACGCTGCCGGTCGCCGACGAGATCATGGTCTTCCCATCGACCCTGCTGCGCGGGACCGAAGAAGACCGCCCGTACGCCTTCGCCTTTGCGATTCCGTGCAGCACGAGGGGGCTGAAGTTCATCTGCCGGGAAACCTTCGATCCCGGCGGGTCGACATTCGATCACCCTCTGGCGTCGCGGTTCGAGGAGATGGACGCCGTGGTCATCTTCGAGGACGTGCTGGTGCCCTGGGAGCGGGTCTTCCTCCTGCGCGATGTGGAGCGCTGCAACAAGGCGTTTTCGGCAACCGGCGCGGTGGCGCACATGGCGCATCAGGTCGTCACGAAAAATCTCGCGAAGACGGAGTTCATCCTCGGCGTGGCCTCGCTCATCGTCGATGCGATCGCGATCGAGCAGTTCCAGCACGTCCAGGGGAAGATCGCCGAGATCATCTACTACCTGGAGAGCATGCGGGCGTTCCTCCGCGCGAGCGAGGCGGACGCGGCCGCGGACCGCTGGGGCGTGATGACGCCGGCGTGGCCGCCGCTCGATGCCGCCCGCAACTTGTTCACGGGGATGTACCCGAAGATGATCGAGATCCTCCAGCTGCTCGGCGCCAGCGGCATGATGGCGCGGCCGACGAAAGCCGACGTCGAGGGACCGATGCGGCAGGTGGTTGAGAAATACTACCAGGCCGCGAGGGCGAACGCGGTGGACCGCATCAAACTGTTCCGGCTCGCGTGGGACGTCGCGCTGAGCTCCTTCGGCTCGCGGCAGGTCATCTACGAGCGCTTCTTCTTCGGTGACCCGGTGCGGATGCAGATGGCGACGTTTGGGTCCTACGACCGGCAGCCGTACATGCAGCGGGTGCGGGCGTTCCTGGCGCGCGAAGACGCGGCGGATGTCGAACAGCCGCCTGTCAGAGTCAGGGCGTCCGAGTGATGGTCGACGCAGCACCGATCACTCCGGGCCCCTTCCGCAAGGTCATGGGTCTGTTTGCCACCGGCGTCACCGTCATCGCGGCGCGCGAGGGTGACGAGATCCACGGCATGACGGCCAACGCGATCACCTCGATCTCACTCGACCCGCTGCTGGCACTGGTCTGCGTGGACAAACAGGCACGGATGAACCGATTCCTGCAGAGCGCCGGGGGATTCTCTATCAACGTCCTCTCCGAAGACCAGGAGGCGCTGTCGCGGTATTTCGCGGGGTCCTGGAAGCCACCGGCACCGCCTGAGTTTCGCTTTCTTCCCTGGGAGGGTGGACCGCGCCTGATCGGCTGCGTTGCCGCAGCGGGGTGCGCGATCGACCGGACGGTCGAAGCCGGAGATCATTGGATCGTGGTGGGCCGGGTGATCGCGCTCCACGAAGGTGACCCCACGGCACGTCCGCTCGTGTTCTTCGGCGGCCGGTACCGCCGGCTGGCAGAGCTCGAAGTGCCGGTCCCGCCGGAAGAGTGGAGCAACGACGCGGTCCACATCTATTACGATGAGTGGTCGGGGACGGACCTCAGTCCTCCCCTGACCGGCGAGGAATCACCACCGTGAACGGAGCGGAAGTCCAGATCCTCCGGCTGGGCCACGTGGAGTACCGCGTCACCGACCTCGAACGAGGCCGTGCCTTCTATGTCGACCTCCTCGGGTTTGTTGAGACCTCACGCGATCGCGACCGGATCTATCTCCGAGGGCTGGAGGAACGAGAGCACCACAGTTTTGTTCTGAGGAGAGCGCCGTCGGCAGGCGTCTCGCACTTTGCGTTCCGGGTGGCGTCCGAGGGCGACCTGGACCGGCTGCATCGCCGGTGCGAAGCAACGGGACGGCCGGCGCGATGGGTGGCAAAGGGTGAGGAGGAAGGGCAGGGGAAGGCGCTGCGTGTTCAGGATCCCAGCGGCCTGCCCGTCGAGTTCTACCATGAGATGGCGCAGGTCGACCGCTACCTGCAGCGGTTCGACTTGTACCGCGGGCCGTACGTCATGCGCATCGACCACGTGAACTGCCAGGTGCCCGACGTCCAGGCAGCCTACGACTGGTACACCCACGAATGGGGCTTCTGGTGCTCAGAGTACACGGAGACGGACGATCGCCCGTCGAGGCTGTGGGCGGCGTGGCTGCACCGCAAGCAGAACGTGCACGACATCGCGCTCATGAACGGCATCGGTCCCCGGGTGCACCACGCCGGGTTCTGGGTGCCGGACGCGGTTTCGGTGCTGCGGGCCTGCGATATTCTCGCGGCAGCGGGCCAGGCCACCGCGATCGAGCGCGGTCCCGGCCGGCACGGGCTGTCAAACGCGCTGTTTGTCTACCTGCGGGACGACGATCGGAACCGCATCGAGCTGTATGCAAGCGACTACCTCATTGCGGATCCGGACTGGAAGCCAATCCGCTGGAGCATCAATGATCCTCGACGCGCGACCTTCTGGGGGCATGTGCCGCCGAAGTCGTGGTTTGACGAAGCGTCGCTCGTTGAGTCAATTACCGACGGCACCCTGATCGAGCCGACGGCCCCGCAGCTGCAGGACAGACCCAGTTTTGTCACCTAGCTGACGTTTGTCGATCGTCGTTTGTCGTTGATCGTTGAGCGACAAACGACTAACGACTCACGACGAACGTCAGTTTCGCTTCTGCTGTGCGGCCAGATCATGCGGGAGTAGTGTTGCGTAGATCGCCCGGCACACGGGCGTTGGGAGACCGTAGCGTTTCCCAAGGCGCACGACGTTGCCCGGCAGCGCCTCAACCTCCATGCGGTTGCCATGTATGAGGTCATGGTACAGGGACGAGTAGAGGCCCGGATCGAGGGCCTGCGCGAACTTCAGGACTCGCTCACGCTCATCCGCTGGAATCGCGACGCCGTGCGCTCTTCCCACGGCGGCGACCTCAGAGGCGGCATCCAGGTACACCTCACGAGTTTCGGGCGTGGCCAATATCGCGCCGATCGGCAGGCGTGTGAGCGCAGTCATGCCTCCCTGCGCGGTGATGAAAAGGTACTTCTCCCACATGTCCACAAGGATGTGACGCGAGAGTTCTGTGGGAATTTCCGCCGTCTGGAATGCCTCGAGAATCGATGTCGCGCGCGGCGTGAAGGCGCCTTCGAGTTCCCCGAAGACGACCGACCGCGGCCCGCCCGTCTGGCGGATCACGCCGGGGGCTGCAATCGTTGAGAAGATGCGGCACAGACCGCCGAGCACATGCCCCCGGCCGGCCGCTTCGATGAGCACCTCAACGTTGTCGACACCGTTCTGGAGGGTCACGACCGCCGTGTCGCCTCCGATGAGCGGCGGCAGCAGCCGTGCGGCTTCCTGAGTGTGATAGGACTTGACCGTGAAGAGCACGAGATCGACCGGACCGATCTCCTCAGGCCGGTGGGTCGCGCGGACGTTCAGCATAAGAGGTTCTGCGACCGCCGACTCGACGCGCAGCCCGCGCTCGCGCATCGCGGCCAGGTGCCCGCCGCGGGCGATGAAGGCAACCTCCTGTCCGCTACGCTGTAGCTGCGCTCCGTAGTATCCGCCGGTGCCGCCGGCGCCGATGACAGCGATCCGCACTCACGATCCTCCCGTGAAAGTCGACCGTTTCTATTCGCGCTTACGCACGCTCAGCCTGCGCGCCTAGGTCCGCGTCTTACCCATCTTGTTCTCCCAATAGGGGTCAGGTCTTCACTTGCGACACCCGGGATGACTCACCTGGGCTATTCCTCATGATCACTGTCGCGGGTACTCTGGCCTCACGATGACACGTCCCCTTCGAATCGAGTTCCCAAGTGCCTACTACCATGTGATGAACCGCGGATTAGCGCATCATCGAACGTTCCTCAGCTCAAGAGATCATCATCTATTCGTGAGCCTTCTGGCCGACATCGCGGAACGGTGGCAGGTTAGGATCTTCGCATACTGCTGTATGGGGAATCACTTTCATCTGCTACTCCAGACTCCTCGCGGGAATCTCTCCCGCGTGATGAGGCACCTTGATGGAGTTTATACGCAGCGGTTCAATCGCGGGCACCAGCGCGATGGGCCACTGTTCCGGGGGCGCTACAAGTCGATCCTCGTCGAAGCCGAGACCTATTTGCTCCAGGTTGTGCGCTATATTCATCTCAACCCCGTCAAGGCTGGCCTCGTTGACGATCCAGCGGACTATCCTTGGGGCAGCCACCGCCTCTACCGGCGCGAAGTCGCTCCTGAATGGCTAGCTCGAGGCATCGTGCTCGCATGTTTCCCGTCGGTTCGAGCCTTCGAGCAGTTTGTTGCAGAAGGCAACGATCGCGCGCTCGAGGCATTCTACCGGCGTAAGCGCCAGAGTCCTATCCTGGGAGATGGACTCTTCGCCGAATGGGCTTTGGCCAAAGCAAGACTCTCCACGGAGCATACCCGTGCGCATATGACTCCCAATTTTCCAAGTGTCGAGGCTATCGCAGCTAAGATCTGTGGCCAAATGGGAGTCAATCTTTCGCGTGTACGGACGTCAGAGCGGGGCGCGCGAAACCTACCCCGAGATCTGGCAATTTTCGTGGCTGGCCGAAGGGCGGGATTTTCGTATTCGGAAATCCGCAATTATTTCGGACTGACGCGGAATAGTGCTGTAAGTCAGGTCATACTTCGGACTTCGAAGTTTCTCGCTCAGAACCCCAGATTTCAGCGCATCGTAACTTCGTAGCCCCCGGGCGGATTGAATGAATCTCATCGAGCTTCTGATTCTGGCGTTCTCCGTGGGCTAGATGTCGCAAGTGAAGACCTGACCCCTATTTGCGATCGGCCCAGCT
>JACPRY010000159.1 GCA_016193565.1 Armatimonadota bacterium | reverse complement strand
CGCCGGTACCGCTCCCACAGCCGGCCTTCTTCATCAGGAGTCAGCAGGGTGACGTGCTGGATCGTCTTGAGGTAATCGGCAAGCACTCGCTAACCTTACTTCTTTGGTGGAACGAAGTCCTTCTCGACGGAGTGAGGGGACTAGAACCGATACTTCACAACGTACAGCAGATCAAAGCGCTGCTGATTGTCCACTGAAAACGAAATCTGCGTGTTCGGCGAGAGCCGATATTCCAGGGACCAGATGTAGCGGGGAATGACCCCGAACTCTGAGGTCAAGGTCACGTACAGGTTGCTGATCAGGAGTTTGCCGATGCGCAGCTGCAGCGGCTGCTCGAAGTCGTACTGGATGATGAACTCTTCGAGGCCGAGCGCCCTCGCCACCTCACGGCCGATCGGGCCGAAGAGCGCCGCGCTGAGCTCGGCCCGCAGCGCCCTCTCCAGCGGGACGTCGCCGCGAAGGACCTGGAAGAGTCGGGCCTGGCTGGCCAGGCGGGCCCGGATCTCCTCTTGAGGCAACTCCGGATCCGAGCTGTAGGTCACGTTCAGATTGTCGGGCGTCCCCTCGATGTGGATGAAGACGGTCACCGTCTCGATGCGGGTTCTCAGCGTCCCGTCGGGGTTCGTCCCATCGGGAATCGATGTCCGGACCACGGTCTCTGCCGTCGCATCCACGGACGGCGTGAGGCCGCGAATCTCCGCAAACGTCGCGCGCGCCTCCGTCAAGGTGAACGTGGTATCGAACGCGGTGAAGTTGCCGCGCTCGGCCGTGGCCTCGCCCGAGAGGCGCGGATCGCGCCAGGTGCCGGCCGCATGCACGGTCCCGTGCAAGAGGAGCCGGAGGTCTCCGATATTGACCCACAACTCGTCGCCGGCCTGCAGGTCGACGTTCAGCACAGGGTTCAGCCCGGTCGCGTTCGGACCGGTGGTGACAGTGCGCCGCGTCTCCCCGATCACTACGTCCCCGTGCGAGAGCACGAGCGAGCCCGCGAGGAGCGGCTGGGCGGCGGTGCCCTCGATACGGAGCATCCCGTCCACTTGTCCTGCGAAGTGCGGATCATAGTCCAGCCGGGCGCCTTCAGCGGCAAGCTGCAGCTGCAGCCTGTCCGGCCGGAAATGGCTGAAGCGCACCGAGCCGGAGGCGGTCAGCGTCCCCTCCCCCATCCGCGCCGTCAGCTGGTCGATGCGCATCTCGTCCCCGACAAACGTCACGGCACCGCGCACCTCCGTGAGTGCGGGATCGATTCTGGTCAGTTTGATCGACCCGTCGGTCGTGGTGAGCGTCCCTTCTATCTTCGGGCGGGAGACTGTTCCGCTCAACCGCACCTCGCCTGCCAGCGCTCCTTCGGCCTGCTCGACGGCATCCGTCAGCAGGCCCAGCACGCTGAGATCGGCGAGCGTGAGCCGCAGATCCATCGGCCGCGTCTCGTCAAACCTGAAGCGGGCCGGATTGAACGGGACGCTGCCCTCAAGCCTCGCCCTGCGGCCGCCCTCCTGCAACACCGCCGGTGAGATCTGGAACTGCCCATCTCGATACAACGCCTGGAGAATGAGCTGGTCGAAGCCGGTGCTGCCGATCAGGCCGTCGGTTACCGTCGCCGAGACGCCGATGTTGGGGTCAGCGAGTCGTCCGCTCAGCTGGAGCGTGAACTCGAGCGTGCCCTCGAGCGGCCGTCGGATCCGCAGGAGCGGCCGCAGCAGGTCCAGGCTGAGGCCCTGCCCGGCGAACTCCACGTCGCTGTCACCTCGCAGGTCGATCCGGCCCGCACCGATTAACTCCCCTTGCTCGGGATGCAAAACAAACCGATCCAGCGTCAGCGCCTGGTCGGCAAGACGTGCCTCAACGACCGCATCGCGAATCGGGTGGTCGCCGATCCGGCCGTCGCGCAGCGTGACGTTAATCGTGGCGCGGGGGTTGCTGAGCGCCCCGGAAACCGTCAGTTCACCATCCAATGTTCCGCTCAGCGCAAACGGGGGCTGGACTCGTGCAAGATTCAGGAGGCTCAAGGCCTCTGCCCCCCGGGCCGTGACGCGCAGATCGACTCTCGGATCATCCTGCAACTGCACGGTGCCGGTGAGCCGGAAGCTGCCCTGGCCATGCTGGAGTTCCAGTGGATTCAACGTCAGGCGCTGTGCACGGTACTGCACGCGTCCGTCGGCCCGATCAAATCGCTGCCCGTTCAAGACCAGGGAGGTCGAGGAGACAGCCGCGTTGATTGTCGGGGTGCGCAGCGTGCCGGAGAGCGTGCCCGCGAGATCCACGGTGCCGTCGACGTCGACGGCGTCGGTGCGCAGCGCCTCGATGTCTCTCAGGCGAAACGCACTGGCCGAAAAGGTCATGCTCAGAGCGCCAGATCGGCTCACGCTGCCGTGCGCTTCCAACGCTGATGAGTTCACAGAGGCGACGGCCCGATCCAGCAGCAGGTGCGTCCCGGTCCATCGGAACTCCGCCTCGGCGCGATCCACCTGCTGACCTTCCACCCGGCCGTCATGGAGTTCGATCGACCCTGCCAACAGCGGTCGCTCTACCGGTCCGGACAGGTGGACGCGCCCGCGCACAGTGCCCTGGACATCCAGCGGCACCTCGGCCACCTGGAGCAGGCGCTGCGCGGGAACGTCCTCGGCCTGCACGGTGAGGTCGAACCGGCCCGTACCGTTCCAACGAATCGAGCCGGCGGCCTCATAGCGTCCGGTACCGTCGCGAAGCCTCAGCCCCGGCGTCGCGATTCGCGCCGGACTGATCTCGACGAGACCGAACGCACTGTCGTACGGGAACGGCCCCAGCCTGCCGTGACGCGCGGAAAGCTCGGCGGTCAGCCGGGGCACGCCGATCGTCCCGCGCAGCTCTCCGGTCACGTCGGCGCGGCCGGAGAGCTGGCCTCGCAGGCCGAATCGTTCCCCGACGGTTCGCAGGTTCGCCTCGTCCGCGGACAGCCGCATCGCGAGTGCGCCGGTGCGGCTCACGTTCCCATACGCGTGCACGGTGCTGGCCCCGGACCGCGCCAGGAGCCGGTCAACGTCGATCCGTCCGCGGTCGTACCCAAACAGCGTTTCCATCCGGTCAAAGCGCACGCCCAGTGCCTGCCCGGGGCCCATCTCCACACGGCCCTGCGCGATGACCCCGCCGGGCGAGCCTGCCGCGGCGACCACGCCGGTCGCCGATCCACGCAATGACGGATCAATGGTGAGCCCGAAGCCGGGCAGCATGCGTGTGTCGACGCTCCGCGCCCTCGCCAGCGCGAAGAACGTCCGGTCTCCGGTATCGAGCTGGAGGTATCCATCGAGCTGTCCGGCCCCGGCGGCAAGCGACACGCGATCGAAAATTAGGAGACCCCCATAGTAGGAGAAGTCGCCACGCGCGTCCGCGAATCCCTGACGGTTGAGCTGGCCGGCGGCACCGCTGATGCGACCCTCGATGCGTGGGGATTGGATCGAACCAACGATGCGGGCGTCGCCATCCGCTCGGCCCTGCAGGCGTACCGCGGCCCGCGGAAATACCAGACGCTGCAGCGTGGCGAGGTCGAGCGAGCTCGATCGCACCGCGAGGTCGAGATGCACCCCGGCCACGTGCGTGATCGTCCCGCGCATCCACACCGGCGAGACCCGGCCGCGCACCGATGGACTGCCCGCGGTCATGCTGAGGCCGTCGGTCGCGACCCCGGTGTTATCCACCACGAGCGGCCCGTTGATCTCGGAGAGGAGCGTGCGCTGCGGTAGCAACAGCGCCTGCCCGCTGCGCAGCACGAGCCGGCCCCGGTAATCCAGGACGATGTCCTTGCCCCAGCGGCTGGCGAGCAGGTGCATCGTCCCGTCGAATGTGCCGCCGCGCCAGAGGAGCCAGGGCAGACGCACGAGATACGGCCCCCAGAACGCACTGGACGCCCCGCGGGCGGACAGATCGAAATCGAACGTCCCCTCGCCGATCGTGGTGCGGCCGACCGCGTGCAGCAGGGCCGGTGTGTCCCCGTCGGTATTCACGGCGTCCACGGAGACGCGCACGCGCGGTGCG
>JACPRY010000182.1 GCA_016193565.1 Armatimonadota bacterium | reverse complement strand
GGCGTAATTTCCTCCTGTTTCTTGCCGGTCGGATACAGCCACTTGATCGGAAGTTTGGTCAAGACCGGAAGGAGCAGCGCCGCCAGAATCTTCACCGTGGTCAGTCTCTTGATCGGAATGGGAAGACCGAGCGCGAAGATGAAATCGCCAAAAGTCACGTCGGCTCCCATCTGCGTGAAGGCCTCGGCCATCCAGTACCGATCCACAGACGAGACGAGCAGCACCTTGCGGCCGCGAAACGAAATGCCTTTGCGGGTCGGCAGGTAGTCGGTGATGAGCCAGCGTTCCCAGGTCGCCTTGAGCCCGCCCCCGTCGACCAAGGGCGTGCGCTTGACGTCCTCGATGATCTTTGCGGTCTCGCGAATGAGGTAGCGCCGATTGCCCGCCTGAAGGTAGAGGTCGGTACCGCCGATGCCGAGGGCATCCACCTTCCCGTCCAGTTCGCGCATCAGTTCCTTCGCCCGCCGGACGTCGCCGTCGGTCCCGATGCGCTCGATGATGATGCGCTGGCCGAGGATCTCGGTTTCGAAGCGATGATCGCGCGTGCGGGAACCCAGGCTGACGGACACAACTCGCTTCATGGACTTGATCCCATCGCCTGTCATTGCGAGGCCCGACAGGGCCGAAGCAATCTCTACGGGAACGATCAGTGCGAGTCCTGCCCCGTTCTTGTCACTGGCACATCGACAGGCTGACGGTTACGCTCGTGGATGATGCGCAGGCCTTCCAGTGTCAGCAGCGGATCGTGATGATCGAGGCAGCGGCACTCGCCCATGATGAGCTCGGCCCAGCCCCCGGTGGCGACAACAGTGGCGCGGCCGCCCAGTTCCGCCCGCATCCGGCGGACGATCTCCTCGACCTGGCCGACGAAGCCGTAGAGAATGCCCGACTGCATCGCGGTCACCGTGGAGCGCGCGATCACGGTCTTGGGCTTTGTGAGTTCCACGTGCGGGAGCTGCGCCGCGTGCTCGGCAAGCGCATCCACCGAGATGCCGACTCCGGGCGCGATAGCGCCGCCGAGGAAGTCGCCGGTGTCCGACACCGCGGTGAAAGTGGTCGCGGTGCCGAAATCCACCACGATGGCCGGGCCGCCGTACTTCTCATAGACGGCGATGGCGTTGCAGATGCGGTCGGCGCCGACTTCCTTCGGGTTCTCGTAGAGAATGCGCATGCCGGTGCGGACTCCCGGGCCGACCATGAGTGGAGAGACCCCAAAGTACCGATTGCTGAGCCGCTCGAAGACATCCGTGAGCTTCGGCACGACGCACGCGATCGCCACTGACTCCACCTGCGCAAACTCCAACCCGCCGTACTGGAACAGCCCGCGCAGGATCATCGCGTACTCGTCGTCCGTCTTGTCGCGATCGGTCGCAATCCGCCAGTGAACGACGAGTTCTCCGCCCCGATACCCGCCGATCTTAATTTGGGTGTTGTTGATGTTAATGGCAAGGAGCATCAAATTGTCACGTACGAGCAGCAGCGAGACCACGGCTCTTGTTAATGGCAGCAAGCACCGGAACGCAGACGATCGTGGCGAAGATCACCTCGATTGGATAGTTCGTGAGGATGACCGGAACGACACCAGTTCGGAAGTCGGAAGTTCCAAGGAACCACAGAATCCCAAGAACCCCCGCCGTATTTGTCGACGTACCAAAGAGGGCAGCCGTAATCGAGGCTGGCGTTCCGCGAAGCGCCCTGTAGGCATAGTAGGCCCCCACTCCAATGAGTGCGCGAGGAAGGAAGGCAGCCGCTAGTGCGACGAGGAGATTACCCCCTGCGAACTGCATGAAGATGCCGCCGAATTGGAACCACGATGTGATTGCCAGCACCAGCCCGACGAGCGCACCGGCCAGAGGTCCTGCAACCACGCCTGCGACGATTGCTGGAATGTGCAGCGTTGTCGCAGCTCCAGAGAGATTGGGAACGCTGACGTATCCTAGAGGTGTGTAAGAGAGGGCAAGCGCAAGGCCGCCGCAGATGCCGGCGACGGCCACGTGAAAGGCAGTAATTCTCATTGTCATCCCTCCGTTCCAGTCTCCGTGAGTACCGGACGGAGCCCCTGTCAAAGGAAGGCCCTGTACCGCGGTCCGCCCCTGCGAAGGTGGCGGCCCCACCTGACAGTCTAACACACGAGAAATTTGGGCGCTACGACCAGGTCAACCTATCTCTCCCTTCGCTAATTCCGCCCGCGTCGCGCTTTTCTCTTTTTGGCCCATGATGTGTATAGGGTCACCTGAGTTCCGCGACCTGGTGCCGAACCGAGGGCGAAGTTAGCGCCGATCATTTCCGCGAGCTGGCGCATGTTCGCGACGCCGAAATGCCGGCCCGCTGGCGAGCCGTCGGTCTCCAGGAGGGTCGAGACGTCGAATCCTCGACCATCATCTCTGATGCGCAGCAGCAGCGCTTCGCCCAAAAACGAAAGGTCTACCTCCACAGTTGCGGGTTGCCCGTGGCGAAGAGCGTTCGAAATCGACTCGACGAGAATTCCGCTGACTCCTAATGCGATCCGCCCGGGTACCTTTCGCTCGACCCCTCTGATGTGATACTTGATGGATGCCCCAGCATTCCTCGACTGGAGGCGAGAGATCCATTTCTCGATCTCATCTCCAAGCCGAAGCCCTGACGATTCAAATGGCACAGCGAGAAGTGAACGGGTCGTGTCCTCAAGATCGGCCAACATTTCCCTCAACCTGGTCACTTCCTCGGCCGAGCTGGGGAGACCGCTTCGAACCGCCCGCTCGCAGACCTGCGACTGGACGATCACTGCCCCGATGGAGTTCAGGACCTTAGCGTGGAGCTGGTAGGCCCAGAAGGCCCGTTCCTCACGGACGCTCGACACAACCCACCTGGTGGTAGTCCAGGTTAGAAAGCCGGATCCCCCGAGGCGTTGGCCCTTGGACAGGAGGGCTATGTCCTAAGAGCCCCGGACCGACTGGCGAGGAGCCTGGGGGATCCGGAACCTTTGCCGGTCAGCATACACCGAGGCAATCTCAAGCCTGTCACAAGAGCGAATGACGCATGCCTGTTCGAATTGACAGAGATAACAGTCTGTGATACTCATTGGCCAACCCCTCAACGGGATATCGCCCCGCCCCAGACCTTAGGTCTGTCATCCGCCGCACGAAGTCACTCGGTCTCCCTGGGATGAGCTCCTGTTGAACCGACCTGGCGGTTTTCGTCTAGGGAGACAGGGATGAATTTTCGACTCTCATTGCTTGGTAGTTTCGCTTTGGCTGTTGAAGGAAAGCCTCTGAAGTTTCCCAGCCGCAGGGAGTCATCATTATTTGCGTATCTCACTCTTCACCAGGAGAGTGGTGGCATCAGACGGGAGCGTCTTGCTGGTCTGCTTTGGCCCGATGTGGATCAACAAAGGGCGAAGAGGAGCTTAAGCACT
>JACPRY010000180.1 GCA_016193565.1 Armatimonadota bacterium | reverse complement strand
GATCGTGACGGGACTGGAGCTGACGGATCGACAATCTCCGCCGTCAGCGTCACGTTGAACGCCTCTGCCGTCACCGTGCCCGGAATCCGCAGCCGGTACACTCCGCGCGGCGCTGGAGGTTGCGGCACCGTGACCTCGAGCGCATCGTAGCTGACGCGCACGGCAACCGCTCTCAGATCAGCGACCTCGCCGGCGCGGCCCTTCGCCGCAACCCGCAGCCCTCTTTCTTCTAGAACGACCGGCAGGCCGGTGGTTGTTCCGGTTACCCGCGCCACTGCCCACCTCAGCATTCGGCGCTGGAGGTCCGGTGGATGCCTCCGGAACTCGTCAAGAGGCAACCTGACCAGATACGCACCCACTTCGGCGGCTTCTGCGGCGAGTCGATGCGCCAGATCAGTCAGGAGGCGATCGGCGGAGCGAGCCGCTCGACTGAACCTCACCAGGAGGTCTCGCACTCCCGCGTCTTTACGTTCCAGCGCTGGGAGCACTCGCAGCCTGATCCAGTTGCGCGCGAACCGCAGATCGCGATTGCTCGGATCCTCGCGCCAGGTGATCGACCGGGCAGACAGGTCCGTGCGAATCTGTTCCCGCGTCACTGAGAGGAGCGGCCGGATCACCTCCGCCGCTCCGAGCGGCCTCTTCATGGGAATGCCGCCGAGCGCGTCCCAGGGATCGCCGCGCAGCAGGCGCATCAGAACCGTCTCAATCTCATCATTCAGCGTATGACCGGTCGCGATGCGCTGTGCGCGCCGCTCGCCGGCGAGCCGCGCAAAAAGCGCATAACGGGCTTCCCGGCCCGCTTCTTCGAGGGAGAGTTTGCGCCGCCGCGCGAGCATCTGCACATCTGCGGCTTCAATCACTGACTCGACGCCCAGCTGCGCCGCTCTCCGGGCGACGAACCGGGCATCGTCGGGGCTATCCGCGCGCAGTCGGTGATCGAGGTGCACGGCGACAAGCGTGAGATTCCATTCGGATCGCAGCGTGGCCAGCGCATGCAGGAGCGCAGTCGAGTCGGCGCCGCCTGAGACGGCGACGATCACCGTGTCGCCTTTCGATAGGAGGCGGTGCTCTGTGATGGCTGAGCTGACCTTGCTAAGAAGATCCATGTTGCCTCAAATGTAGAAGGCAGCCCCTTGGGCTGCCCAGAGGTGCCCTTCGACTCGCTTCGCTCGCTCAGGACACCATTCGACTCGCATGCTAACTGGTCGAAGACCATGAGCGAGCCTGCCGCGGCAGGCGAGTCGAATGGTGGCGGCGGGGAGACTCGAACTCCCGACACCGCGGGTATGAGCCGCGTGCTCTGACCAGCTGAGCTACACCGCCACGCCCCTTCATTATAAAGGGAACCTGTCGGTGGGCAAGGGATCTTCGTGATTCGTGACTCGTGATTCGTGACTCGAAACTAATCTTTGCTAGGCAACTACGAATCACGAGTCACGAATCACGAGGTTTAGCGTATCGTGAACTGCAGCGGCGGGAGCTGGACGGCGGGCCGATCGCTGCCTTCCGAGCGGGTGGTCACGAAGGCGATAATTTCGTACGTGCCGGAGTCTACGCGCCGGCCCTGATAGTCGCGCTGGTCCCAGGATCCCTTGAACGTCAGCGTCTCGTTCGGGCGGATGGTCATGGTCTGGATAACCTGGATGAAGGCTTTGTCGTGCGACCACCGCCAGATCTCATCGCCACGAGGCCGCCGGACCAGCAGATCGAACCGCTGACCGCTCGAAAATGTGAGCGCGGCCGGACTGC
Source organism: Armatimonadota bacterium (assembly GCA_016193565.1). Taxonomy (GTDB): domain Bacteria; phylum Sysuimicrobiota; class Sysuimicrobiia; order Sysuimicrobiales; family Kaftiobacteriaceae; genus JACPRY01. Next base: position 5,762 of record JACPRY010000180.1, on the reverse strand, counting down.
CGCCCGTGTTGCGAACGGTCATGGTGACCTCGACGGGCTCGCCGGCTCCGAAGGACCGTCTGGGAATCGACGCCTCGTAGCGCAGCCCGCCCTCGATCCGCTCCACCGACGGCGTCTCCGGCGCGGCGGCTACGGCCAACGCAAGCAGAAGCACAATCAGAACTCCTTGCACGATGACCACCCCATCAGAGACTCTTCTGCCCTTCATACGGATGACGGGGTGGCCGAGTTCGGTTATTTTACGACCAGCTTGGGCATCTCGAAGCGGATCTTGCCCGCGGCGATCTCTTCCAGCGCAATCGTCACCGGGTTGGCGCTGTCGATGTCCACCATCGGCAGGGCGCCTTCTTTCAGCTGGCGTGCCCGCTTCGAGGCAACGATCACCAGCGCGTACTTGTTCTCGACCCGGTCCAGGAGTGCCTCGAGGGGAGGCTTGATCACTTTGTCACCTCAACTGGGGGTGGCCAGCGGATTTGCGGACAACACCCTATTGTAGCAACGGAGGATTGTTCTCGCAACGGAAGATTCGAGACCGCCGTTCAACTCAGACGTCCACGCTCGATCCATGGCGAGATTCGGGTCAGGGTGAGGGGTCTACGCCCTGAGGAGTTTGTCCACGACCATCGCGCTGAACAGAAGCGCGAGATAGATCACCGAGTACCCGAAGAGCCGCACGGCCGCACCGGGCCTCGGCGAGCGCCACAACTCGACCGCGAGCGCGAGGAAGATCACGCCGAGCAGCAGCGCCGAAATCGCGTAGATCACGCCCATTGGTCCGACTCGATACAGCAGGAGCGTCGATCCCACCAGGGCGATCGAATAGAGAAGGATCTGTCTCCGGGTCACGGCCTCACCGGCCACGACGGGGAGCATCGGCACGCCGGCCCGGGCGTAGTCGTCCCGTCGATAGAGTGACAGGGCCCAGAAGTGCGGCGGCGTCCACAGGAAGACGATCAGGAACAGTATCAGGGCTGGCACCTCGACCCGACCGGTCGCCACGATCCAGCCGCCCAGGGCCGGCATCGCTCCCGCCGCTCCTCCGATCACGATGTTCTGCGGCGTGAGGCGCTTGAGCCAGACTGTGTACACCAAGATATAGAAGCCGAGCGCACCCAACACCAGGATCGCGGTCAAGAGGTTGATCGATACCGCCATCACCACGAAGGCAAAAACACCAAGCATCGCGCCGAAGGCGAACGCCGATGCAGGGGATATCCGGCCCGCCGGGATCGGCCTCCTCCGCGTCCGGCTCATCACAGCGTCAATGTCGCGTTCCACCAGTTGGTTGAACGTGCTCGCCGATCCTGCAGCCAGCGCCCCGCCGAGGAGGGTAGATGCGATGAGCCAAGGTGAGACGGTCCCCGGCGCTGCAATGAGCATCGAAGCGGCGGTTGTGACCAGTAGCAGGACAATGATGCGGGGCTTGGTGAGACTGACGTAATCCAGCACGCGCGCCATCCTCGAGCCTGGAAGAGCGGCTGACAGTCCGGATTCTCCCAAATGGCCAGCTGGGATCCATTGCGCCAGCACCGCGAGTATAACCAGTGTGGCGAACAATGCTGTTGCGGTGGCGAGGTGTGCCGTGGTCGCCCCGATAGCCAACCTGTACTCGATATTCAACGCACCAAGGATCACCTGGAGGCCGAGCAGTCCTACCGCGATCGCCGACACGGCGAGCAACGACGGCCGGTGAGCCTGCGTACGATACGCGGCCACGGCGGTGGCGAGGATGAGCACCCCAACCGCTGCCGCCGCCACACGGTGGAAGACGTGCGCCCCGACCGGTCCGCTCAGCGCCGGCACCAGCTGTCCGCCGCACAGCGGCCAGTCGAGACAGGCCAGGCCCGCCCCGCTCGCACTGACGTAACCGCCGATGAGCACAAGACCGTAGGTCGATCCCGCGGTCAGCAACGCGATGCGGCGGAACCGGGCGTCGGTGGGCGGCGCTTCGCTGCCGCCGCCGATCATGGCGGTCGCGGTCAGGACGACGAGCGTCGCGAAAAACGCCATCGCCGTGCCGAGGTGCGCGACAACCAGCCACACACTGAGCGCTGACGTCACGGTCAATCCGCCCAGCACAATCTGCACGCCGACCAGCACCAACGCGAGGAGCGAAAGCCGGCGCAGGACCACCGCCCCGCGCAGCCGCCACGCGCTGATAACCACGGCCAGCGTCAACAGCCCAACGATCGAGGCAAGGAGGCGGTGGCTGTATTCAATGAGCACGAGACCTTCGAGCGGCGGGATGAGACGCCCCTGACAGAGCGGCCAGTCCGGACAGGCGAGCCCGGCGCCGGTCGCACGCACCACCCCGCCCAGGATGATCAGCAGATACGTGGTAACGGTCGCGACCAACGACAGCCGTGCGAAATTCTCTCTCATCGGGAACCTGAGCGTGCGGCGCGCGCGGCGGCGATGAGCGCGCGGAACAATCGGCTCTGGCGCTTGACATCGGGCATCCGTTCAGGATGCCACTCCACGCCGATGGCAAATCTGCTGGCGGGAAACTCGATCGTTTCGATCACACCATCGGCGGCCGACGCGGTCACCGCCGCACCCTTCCCGGGACGCTTCACGGCCTGATGGTGCGAACTGTTCACCTGCAGGTCCTCACCGCTGACGACGTGCGCCAGAAGGCTGGCGGACACCACGCGAACGATGTGGTAGACCATCTCCCCTGATCCTTTGTGGGAGGCGGGATTGACACCGATGAGCGAGAGGTCCTGATGCAGGCTCCCCCCAGATGCGACGTTCAGACACTGCATCCCTCCGCAGATGCCCAGCACCGGCATGTCCTCCTCCAGAGCGGCGCGCGCCAGCAAAACCTCGACCTCGTACCGGGTGGCGTCGACGTCGACGCCGATCCCGGGAATGAGAACCTCGCCGTACATCCGCGGATCGATGTCGCGCCCGCCGCTCAACAGCAGGCCGTCGAGCCTCCTCAGAGCAGTGCCGGCATCGCCGGCCGCGCGCAGATCTGCCGGCGTGATCCATGCCGGCTTCCCGCCGGCGGCTTCTACAGCGGCGGCGTAGCGCCGGGCCGTCTGGGTTGTCGGATCGTTTGTCGTGACGCCGATCCGCGGCGCGCCGTCGGTCACGGGCTCGGCACCGGCGCGTCTCCGCCTGTGCAGAAGGCACAGGGCGAACTAGGATCGGTCTGCGAGGAGACCACGAACACCTCTTTGGTGATCCGTAGCGAGCGGACGACGAAGGTGATCGGCCAGGTGGACTGCGTCAGCACCGGATTGTACCTCGCCTCCAGCGCCCGGATGATCGGGTCCAGCACGGGCACCCCGGCAACCCGCATGTTGTCGATATAGAAGTAGACGTCTTTCGTTCCGCCGAGCGCAAACCAGCCTCTGAGCCAGACCTTCGCCGCCAGGTTGTTGAGAGGAATCGTGCCCTCGCCGTAGAGGAACTCGCCATCCGACCACAGCCGGATGTCCTTGAACGCGTTCCCGGCGATGAAGTAATCCTGCAGGCTCTTGAGGGTGAACCGCGCATGGAAGGCGGAGTCGCGCCACGACAAGACTCGCAGTTCGCCGCGCTGCGCTGCCTGCGGATCCAGCGATGCTCCGACGATGCGGAACCAGACGTCGTCCACGACCATGCCGCCGAGATTCGCCTTCCGCGCGTACAGGCTGATCCGCGCGTATCCTCCGGGGTAGAGATCGGGGACGGCATCGATCCGGATGTCGTTGGTCTTGAGGAATCCGGCGAACAGTTTCTGCAGGTCGGCGTCGGGCTGTCCGAAGGCCGGTGCAGCCAGCAGCCCGACGACCAGCCCGATGACGATCCGTGTGACCCGCCGCATGACAGAATCTCCTATCCTTCTTGGAGGGCTGCCGCGTAGGCGAAGACCGCCGGCTGCCCGCCGGTGTGCCAGAACACGACGTTCTGGTCCGACCGGAGTCGCTCTTGGGCAATCAATCCCATCAACCCTGCCATGCCCTTGCCGGTGTAGACTGGATCGAGCAGAATCCCCTCGGTCCGAGCGACGATCCGGATCGCATCGAGGCACTCCTTCGTTGGCATACCATACCGTTCCCCAACATAGTCGTCATACACGATCAGATCGTCTGGGTGGGGTCGCCACTCGAGGCTGAGCATGGCGGCCAGCTCTTCCACGATGCCCAGGACGCGCGTGACGACGACCTCGCGGCGCGGCCCCGCGCTGATCCCGATGACCTGCGCGCCGCTTTGCGTGAGCTTCGTGCCCGTGTACAGGCCCGACTGCGTGCCCCCTGACGTGCTGGCGTGCACGATCGCGTCGACGCGCAGCCCCGCAGCGTTGGCCTGGCTCAACAGTTCCAGCGCGGCCTCCACGTACGCCGCCGCGCCGACGGCGTTGCCGCCGCCCCGCGGGATCACGTACGGCTTGCGGCCGTCGCGGCGCAGCTGGCGGGCCAGATCGTCCACCACGCCCATCAGCACGTAGTCGTCGTCGGTTTGGATGACGCGGACCTCGGCGCCGAAGATGCGATCGAGCAGGAGATTTCCCTGCGCGTGGTCGGGCAGATCACCATTGAGGACGACGATCGCCTCGAGCCCGAGCTTCCGCGCCGCCGCCGCGGTCATCCGGGCGTGGTTGGACTGGACTGCCCCGACGGTGATGATCACGTCGCAGCCCTCACCGCGGGCCTGCCCGAGCAGGAACTCGAGTTTGCGCGCCTTGTTCCCGCCGAACGCGAGTCCGGTCAGATCGTCGCGCTTGATCCAGATTTTCGGAGCGCCGAGATACTCGGAAAGGCGCGGCGCGAACTCGAGCGGCGTCGGCAGATGGGCAAGTCTTACGCGGGGAAGGTCGCCAAGCTGCACGTCTATTCGCTTCGCCCTTTGTGCTGCAAATCCTGAACCGCAGTCTCGCGCGCACGCAGCGCCTCGACCGCCCGTTCCACCGTCGTCTGCACGAAGCGCACACGGGTGCCAGGCCGCGCCTGCGCGAGCAGCGGGAGATCCACCGTCGCCACGACGCCGATCTTCGGGTAGCCGCCGGTCGTCGGCCCGTCGACCATGATCACGATGGGCCTGCCGTCTGGCGGCACCTGGATCGCACCCGGAAGCATCGCGTCTGAGAGCATTTCGCGGGGATCGCGGGAGATCGCCTTTCCGTCCAGCCGGATGCCGGCGCGATCGCTCTGCACGGTGACGCGAAAGGTCGAGGTGAAGAACGCCTCGACCACATCATCTTGAAACCACTCCCCCTGGGGTCCAGGGATCACGTGCACGGTCACTTCGTCTTTTGGGATCCTGACCATCTGAGCCGGGAGCGGTGTGGCTAGCGGGTTGCCGTGTCGCACACCCACACCGATGATGTCCCCACGCTCGAGCCGCCGGCCAACGCCGCCCGAAGAGTACGTGGACGCGCTGCCGAGTACCGTCCGGGCCTCAATCCCGCCGGCAGGCGCGATGTAGGCCCACATGCCGCTGTGCGGCGCGCCGAAGCGGATCACCTGTCCTGCGCGCACCTGTACCGCGCGCCACATGTCGATTGCGGTGCCGTCTACCGTGGCCGTCAGGTCGGCGCCTGTGACAGCTACCGAGAGGTCGCTGAGCGCGCGCAGCGTTGGTCCGGGTGCCGTGCATTCAAGCGCGGCGGCAGCGGGTGAGTTGCCCGCGATGAGATTGGCCAGCCGCAGCGCATCGGGATCCATCGCACCCGCGTCCGGCATGCCGAGACTGCGATATCCGTGACGGCCGAGATCCTGCATGGTGGTGAACAGGCCCGCTTCGATCACCTCAAATGCTGGACGGGACGGCAG
>JACPRY010000179.1 GCA_016193565.1 Armatimonadota bacterium | reverse complement strand
GGGCACTCACGTCGGATGCGAACACGGGGTGTGCGGCGCCTGCACCATCATCCTCAATAGCCGTGCGGTGCGCAGCTGCCTGATGTTCGCCGTGCAGGCCGACGGCGGAAACGTCACGACCGTCGAAGGGTTGGGCACACCAGACCGGCTGCACCCGATCCAGGACGCGTTCCGCGATCATCACGGCCTGCAGTGCGGCTTCTGCACGCCGGGATTCCTCATGACCACGCTGGCATTCCTCGGTGAGACCCCCAACCCGGAGGATGGTCAGATCCGCGAGGCGCTGGCCGGGAATTTGTGCCGATGCACCGGCTATCAGGGAATCGTCGAGGCTGTGAGGGATGCGGCGCAACGGATGAAAAAGGCGGAAACGAGGAAACGAGGGAACGAGGAAACGCGATAACGACAGATGTCCAACCCGATCTCGTCCATCGCCCGTCTTCGGTCAGTATCCATCAGCAAGCCTGTGCACGCGTTCCTTCAGGTTCCACGCGCAGGCACGGTGCTGTCGACTTTCACGAGGAGCTGCTATCTGGATTTTGAGGGACGCATCGTCGCAGTTGTCCTGCCCGATCTCCTCAATGGCCCGTTGAACCTTGTTGTCGCAGCTCACGTGGGATTCGCCTTTGACGAGCTTCCCCAGGGCGCTTCGGTGTGGAGCTCGCCAGGAACCGTCCACATCGGTGGGGTGGCGGAGATCGCCATCCACGACACTCCGACGTGGAATCCGGAACTCACCAGGTGGGACCGCCCCGCCTTTTCTCGGATTCGCGCGAATCTGAGAATCGTCGGTTCGGTGCTGCGCGCCGAGGCGCCGGAGGGCAGCTTCGCGGTCTACCTGAACGACCCGACCGCTCTTGCCGCCCGCCCCGCCCGGGGCATGAAGCTGCTTAAAGAAGGGCTTGAGGGGCCCTCAGCGGATCGTGTCGCGGCGGCCGCACAACAGCTGGCCGGATTGGGCGCCGGTCTCACGCCTTCAGGTGATGACGTCCTTGTCGGGACGCTGATCAGCCTGTCGGTTCTTCCCGATGACGGCCAGCATGAGATCCGTGACGCCATCGTCTCGGCGGCGAGCGGGCGCACCACGAGAATCAGCGAGGCATACCTGGCAGCCGCTTCCCGCGGCGAAGCCGGCGAAGCCTGGCACACTCTGCTGCACTCGCTCAAGGAATCTAACGACGCTGAAATCCAGTCCGCGACCCGCCGCGTGATGGCGTTCGGAGAAACATCTGGCGCCGACATGCTAACGGGGTTTGTCCTGACAGCACGGGCTCTCTTCTGAAGTGGAACGCCCGCTCCGAAGACGCCTTCGTGGGTATCTGGCGGTGATGGGTGCCGCGGCGCTGTGGGGAATCTCCGGCGTTGTGGCCAAGGCGCTGTTTAACCGCCGGATCGAACCCTGGACGCTCGTGGAGATCCGTCTGAGCGGGTCGTTCCTGGTGCTGCTGCTGATTCTGGTCCTCCGGCGGGTCCCCTTGCGCGTTCCGCGAAGGCAGCTCGCCACGCTCGTGCTTCTGGGGCTGGCAATGTCCGCGGCGCAATTTTCCTACTATCTCGCCATCAGCCTGACCGACGTTTCGACGGCGATCTTCTTGCAATACACTGCGGCGGTGTTCGTAGTGTTGTATGCCTGGTTCGTCGAGCGGGAGCCGCTGACCGTGTTGAAAGCCGCAGCCATTCTGCTCGCCATCGGCGGTAGCTACCTGCTTGTCACCGGCGGCAGTGGAATCCGCATCAGCCCGCTCGGTCTGACAGCGGGCATCCTGTCGGCAGCCGCTTTCGGCGTGTACGCCCTACTTGGCCGGGGTCGAGTCCGCGAACTCGGATCCTGGACGGTGCTGCTCTACACATTGGGAACGGGAGCGGTGGCCTGGAGCCTCATCGTTCCACCGTGGCGCGCCTACCGTGGCAGTTATGCGGGCGCGGAGTGGAGCCTCTTCGCCTTCATCATCATCTTCGCAACGATCCTCCCATTCGGGCTCTTTCTGCACGGCTTGAGAACGATATCCCCTAGTCTGGCGAGTCTCACCGCCACGTTAGAACCTGTCGTCGCCAGCGCCGCTGCATTTCTCTTGCTCAATGAAGCACTGGGATCCGCGCAGATCGCAGGTGGGGCGGCGATCGCCGCGGGAGTCGCGCTCATCCCCGTGTCGGACCTGCTGACGGCGCGGCGAGAAACGCTGATGCCTCCGGCCCCCGACTAAAGAGATGCAGGTCATTGCGAGCGAGTGAGCCGAAGCCGCGAGCCCACGGAGTGGGCGTGGCGGGAAGCAATCCCCTTCGGCCGACGAGAGGGTGATTGCTTCGTCGCTGACGCTCCTCGCAATGACTGTAATTACGCGCGCGCCGTCATCAACTTTCTGATCAGCAGCCAGGCAACTACGGAAAGGATCAGGACCGGGACGAGCGCGCTCGCAAACACCGCCAGTTTCTCGACAGCAGACAGGATCTGACGGACCGTGGCCACGAACGCGGCCTGCATCCGCTGTGGCACCCGGGTCGCCGAGACGGCTCCGTTCGATTAACTGCGTCTCATCCACCGAAACCCTCCTACGACCACTGTCCCCCTTCGATCCGACATATTAGACGCATCAAGCTGCGAAAAGTTCCGTGAGGGAAAATCAGAGGGCCGGAGCGCATCGCTGCGCCCGGCCCTCCCTCCAGTTAGCCGCTCGTCCGCCTCAGCGGCCCGTACCCATTGTACTCATCGCTGGCACATACCGCTCCGGCGGGAACAGCAAGAAGATCAAGTTGATGAGGATCCCAACCACAGCCGATGTGGCAATCGACGGGAGCTGCCAGCCCCAGATCGGGATATTGCCGCCCGGGAAGGCGGCCCCGCCGATCCCCACGACCAGGATGGACGCGCCGATCGCGAGCTGCCGGGGATCGAAGAAATCCACGCCCTCGGCCATCATGAGCGCCACGCCCTGCAGGCCGATAACGCCAAACAGATAGATGGCGAGCCCGCCCGTGACCGCGGGGGGCAGCGTTTGAACGAGGGCCGCCAGCTTCCCCACAAACCCCAATAGAATCGCAATCACGCCGGCTGCCACCAGGACCGGTCCCGAATAGTTGCGGGTGATCACCATCAGAGAGTTGTTCTCTCCGTAGTTGGTCCCGGCGCAACCGCCCAGCACCCCGTTCACGCCATCCCCGACCCCGTCAAGGATGAGGTTGAGGCCGATCAACTTCTTGATTTCAAACTTCCCGCGCCGCAGCTGCTCCGCCGTTCGGTCGACGTAGAGGCTGATCTGATACAGATGCGCGGTCGACTCCGGAATGGTGGCAATGGCAATGGGCGCAATGGCGAAGATCGTGGCCCACGCTTTGGGATCGCCAAACGCCGGGAACGTAAAGTTAGGGACACGCAGCCACCTGGCCTGGCCCACGGGGGTGAAGTCCACAAGCCCAAAGAACAGCGCGACGATATACCCGACGACCGCGCCCAGCAGCACCGGCAGCATGCCGATGAGGCCGCGGCCCCGGAGATACACCGAGAAGATGATCGTCACGAGCAAGGTAATGAACGCAACCGTCCACCACTTGCTCACGGCTGCCGGGTTGCAGCAGGTGCCGGTGGCCAGGTCCAGCGCCGCTTTGCCCAGGGCGATGCCGATGACGACGGCGACCGACCCGGTGACCACCGGTGGGAGGACGCGATCCAGCCGCGCTTTGCCCACGGAACGGACGATGAGCCCCGCGATGACGTTGACCACCGCGGTACCTATGATGCCGACCTGGGCCAGCGGCGCCAACGCAGGGTTCGGCGCAGCCGCGCCGGCAGGGACCGTCACGCCGCGTATGGCGGCGATGTAGCTGAAGCTGCTGCCGTAGTACATCGGGATCCGCATACCCGAACCAAGCAGCGCGATGACCGTCGCCAGACCTGAGGCGAACAGCGTCACACCCGGGTCGAACCCGGTAAGAAGAGCAACGAGGACAGTAGCAGGAAACATCGTGAGGACATGCTGGAATCCGAGACTGATCATCGCACCGAACGGCGGACGATCAGGTGGAAGATACGCTTGCGGAGCTCGTTCAGCCACTATGCACACCCCCTGAATCTGAGAGTGTCACCATGATGTGACTTTCATCACTTCACTCGCGCTCTCACCTCCCCGGCAAATCTGAAGAGCCTTTCCGGCCTGCAGGGCGACTTTCCTCTTGCTTAATCCCATGCTCGCGGCGCAGGATCCGCTGCTCCAGCGCTTCCAACAGTTCTTGCATCTCCGTGCGCACGATCTGCCGCCAGTAAATCCCGACCTGACCCATGTGCCGGAACTTGTCGTAGCGCTTGCGCAGCAGTTTGGACATGGGCAGCCGCCGGAGTCCCGGCAGGGCCGCGACTAGCGCATCGCGCAGGTGCGTGGCGGCCAGGTCATGATCAGTGTGCGCGCCATCTGCGGGTTCGGGAATGATGCCGTCGATGATGCCCAGGCGCAGCAGATCAGAAGCGGTGATCTGCAGGGCATTGGCCACATCGGCCGCCTTGCTCGTGTCCCGAAATAGAATCGCCGCCGCGCCCTCGGGGGAGATCACCGAGTAGATCGCGTGCTCCAGCATGAAGACGCGGTCGGCCACGCCGAGAGAGAGCGCCCCGCCGCTGCCGCCTTCACCGATGACGACGCTGATGATCGGCGTCTGCAGCACCGCCATCACCTGCAGGTTACGCGCGAGCGCCTGCGCGATTCCGTGCTCCTCCGCCTCGGTGCCCGATGAGGCACCGGGCGTGTCGATGAAGGTGATGATCGGCACTTTGAACTTCTCGGCGAGCCGCATTACCCTCAGCGCCTTGCGGTAGCCTTCGGGCATCGGCATTCCCCGGCGGCGGAATTGCTGCTCCTCCTCCGTGCGGCCGCCCTCCTGGGCCACAATCACGACGGTCTGCCCGTCGAGTTCACCCAGCCCGGTAATGATCGCCGGATCATCGCCGTACGTCCGATCGCCGTGCAGTTCCACGAAGCGGGTCGCCAAGCGCGCAATGTAGTCCGCCGAGGTCGGACGGCCGGGATGGCGCGCCAGCTGGACCTCGGACCAGGACGCAACCGCCTTGCCGGCTCGCCCCCGGTGAATGACCCTGCGCTCGGCTGCCCGGCGGCGCACACCCGGCGTGGGACCTAAATGCGACACGAGATACGCGACGACGTCCCGCAGGTGCTGGCGAGGAACGACCAGGTCGACCAACCCCGAGCGAAGGCGCGATTCTGCGCGATGAGAATCGGGCGGCAGCTGTTCGCCGGCGGTCAGACCCAGCACCCGGGGGCCGACGAACCCGATCTGTGCCCCAGGTTCGGCGATGATGACGTCGCCCAGCGAGGCGAAACTCGCCGCGACGCCCCCAAAGGTCGGATCCGCCAGCACGGAGACGTAGGCGAGACCCGAGCGGTCGTGGGCCGCCTGCGCGGCCGCCGTCTTCGCCATCTGCATGAGCGACAGCATTCCCTCCTGCATGCGGGCGCCGCCGCTCGCTGCCACGCTCACCACAGGAAGGTTCCGGCGCGTTGCGTGCTCGAACGCGTCCGCCACTTTTTCGCCAACCACCGATCCCATTGTGCCGCCCAAAAACGCGAAGTCGAAGACGATGAGCACGACGCGGTGGCGGTCGATGCGCGCTTCGCCGATGACCACGGCTTCGCGCAGTCCGGTTTCCTTTCTCGCTTCTGCGAGCCGGTCCAGGTACGGTCGCCGGTCGGTGAAGTGGAGCGGATCGACGGAGACGAGGCCGCGGTCCAGTTCCTTGAACGACCGCGGATCTGCCAGCAGCGCGATCCGGACACGCGCGGACATCTGCAGGTGAGTCTGGCAGACGGGGCACACGTACAGCGCCTGGGCCAGCGCCGGCTCCTGATGCACCGTGCCGCACGAAGGGCATTGCACTGTTCGCGCCATTACAACCTCGCCTCACGACTACGATAGCGTATCCTGAGACGGCCCGCCCCCTGCTGTGAAACTCCCATGAAACTTACGTCCATTTTCCGGCCTTTTGGGGCATAGCAAAAGAGGATTCATATGTATCCACGTGCTGTCGCGCAATCATCCCAGAAATGCCCCATGTGCGGGGCGTCGATGACCCCAGGGGTGATGGTCTGTCCCAGCTGCGGGGAAGACCTGACAAAGGCGTCGATGGTCGTCTCGACCTCCGTCCAGCCTCTGAGCAGGAATCTCCAGCGCAAGGTCGCGAGCGGGTCGATAGCTGCGAGCGGGTCGAAAGCGCTGTACCTTGTTCTTGCGGTCGTCGTCGCGGCCACGGTCATCGTCGGCCTGGGCTATGTACCGGTGGTGAGCGCGCGGGTTCCGCAGTTGGGGGCGCTCTCCTCGACGGTGGAGGACGCCGTCGGCCGCGCCATGCAGTGGGGCCGGGAGATGATGGGGCCGGACAAGAAGGCTCCGGCGCCCACGCCCGTGCCGGTGATGACCATCCCTGCCGCGCCACCGTCTCCGGCAAAGCCTGCGCCGGTAACTCCGGAGCCCGTCACGCAACAGCCGGCACCCAAACCTGCTCAAGCAACGCCGGGCCCGCCTGCAAAGAAGCCGGTGGTCAAACCGCGTCCTGCACGGCCCGCGCAGCAGGTCACGCCGACCGTCTCGTCGCCGGCGAAGCCGCTCAAGATCGGTGCGCGCGCGCCGCAGTTTGTCATCAAGGATTTGCGGGGCGTGTTGTATCGGATGCCAAACGCTAGGGGGCGCCGCGTGGCCGTGCTGTTTGTCTCAGCGCTTGACGCAAGCGGCCGCGCGGCCATCCACCGGTTCATCAGCCGCTTCGGCGACCTACCTGAGTATGACGCCATGGTTGTCGTCAATGACGAACATACGGAGCGAACCGAGGTGCGTAGGTTGGTTGCCTCCGGCATCCGCGTCCCGATCCTGATCGGGAACGCGCGGATCGCCTCAATCTATCGCGTCCCGAAGGACGGCGGCGTCCTCTACGTGATCTCGGAAGTCGGCGTGATCGAACAGGCCCGAGTGTTTCACGGGAAACAGTAGTCGCTAGATCACACCGTCGCGCCGGAACTGCGCGATGTCCCCTTCAGTGTACCCGAGCTCCCGCAGGATCGCGGCCGTGTGCTGTCCGAGCGTCGGCGGCGCGCTGCGGAGCGATCCCGGTGTTTCAGAGAGCTTCACGGCCACGCCGGTCTGTTTGATCCTCCCCACGGTCGGGTGATTGATCTCCATTAGCATCTGACGGTGACGCACCTGCTCGTGCGCCAGCGTCTCCGCGATCGTCAGAATGGGTCCGTTGGGGACTCCTGCGCCATCAAGCACCTCGGTCCACTCTCCCGTCGGGCGCATCTCGAAGAGCCGCGCCAGGCGCTCCACGAGCTCTTTCCGCCTCGCCACACGCTCGCGGTTCGTAGCGTAACGTGGATCGTCGAGGAGGTCCGGCACGACCGCTTCGCAGAAGCGCCGCCAGATCGCCTCGCTGCCGACCGCCACGTTGATGTAACCGTCGCGAGTGCGAAACGCCTGGTAGGGCACAATCGTCGGGTGCGCGCTGCCTAAGCGCTGGGGATTCTCCCCGGTGGCGAAGAGGATGCCCGCCGCGTACGTGAGCCAGGAGACCTGGCCATCGAGCATCGCGGTGTCCACCAGCTGGCCGGATCCCGTGCGCTCGCGCACACGCAATGCCGCAAGGATGCCGTAGGCCGCGTACATGCCCGCGCAGATGTCGGTGATCGCCACGCCGACTTTGACCGGCGCGCCGCCCTCTTCCCCGGTGATCCCCATCAGCCCACCCATCCCCTGCAGGATCAGATCGTACGCCGTGCGCTCGCGGAACGGGCCGTCCTGTCCGAACCCTGAGATCGACGCGTAGATCAGGCGAGCAAAGCGGCGGCGCAGGGTCGGGTAGTCGAGCCCGAAGCGCTCCATGATCCCCGGACGGAAGTTCTCGACGAGCACGTCGGCGCGCTCGACGGCGCGCAGGAGGATCGCTCTGCCTCGCTCGTCCTTGAGGTTGAGGGTCAGGCTCTCTTTGTTCCGGTTGATGGTGAGGAAATAGGCAGACTCCGCGCCGATGAAGGGCGGGCCCCAGCCGCGCGTGTCGTCGCCCCCATCGGGCGTTTCCACCTTGATGACCCGCGCGCCCAGATCGCCCAGCATGAGTGTGCAGAACGGGCCGGCGAGCGCGCGCGTGAGGTCGACGACGACGAGATCATCCAGGGGCTGCATCAGGCGTTACCGTTCGACAAAAGCCACGAACCGGCAGAATGCCGCCTCGCCCCCTTTGAACCGGAACGGGAACGCTCCGACCCAGACGCGATGGTTCAGCACGAGGTCCACGTCCCCGCCGACGTTCTCCACGTGGAAGACACCTTTGGGGAAGAGTATCGTGTGCGTCGCCTGGTAGTCCCGGGGCCACGGGAACGCCTCGTCCATCGGCATACGGATCTTCTTCTCCACCTCGGGGATCAGATCGCGCCGCGCATCGCGCACCTTCGTGTTGTAGGGATGGTCGGTGCTGATCGCGTCGATCGCCATCCAGCGGATGCCGCGGTCCAGCACCCACGAGCAGAACTCCGCACGCGGGCCGGGATGACGGAGAAACGCCCGGGGCAGGTCCGGGCGGGCGTCCGGGTGCTGGCGTTTGGTGCTTGGCGACCAGTCCTCGTTGTAGTACGCGTGGTAGCCGGTGTGGATGACCAGGATGTCGCCGCGCTCGATCTTGATGTTGTATTTCTTCTCCCACGCCTCGAAGTGGTCCGAGCCATAGATGTCGTAGTCGCCGATGCCGAACTGCTGCAGGTCCACGATGCACGCCGGGCCCACCAGCAACTCGAGCGGAATGCCGGCGACGTCCGGGCCGGGGTCGAAGAAGTGGAGCGGCGAATCCAGGTGCGTGGCGATATGGTTCGTGGACGAGATGTGCTGCGCGTTGACCCCTTCGAACGCCATCTTCTTGACCCAGGTGATCTTCGGTCCCTCGTAATATGCAAAGGGCGGAGAGTCCACGCTGAAGTTTTGCGACAAATCCAGGACCCTACACTTGCTCAAGTCAAAGGCCTTGAGGGCCATGCGCGCCCACCTCGTTCGCTACTGAGTACCCACTGCATTACGACGTGGTGATAGGCAACCCTGCCCTTACCCGCAACTGCCGGGAACAGGGAACCGGGAACAGGGAACGGTAACTACTCTACGGTTCCCGGTTACCCGTTCCCGAGGTGAAGTCATGGCAATTCGCGCGATTACCTTCGACGTGTATTCTGCGCTGTTCGATACCGTCTCGTCACTCACGGAAGCACTGCGGGAGTTCTTCAAATCGCGGGGGATTGTCGGAGACGCTGAGCAGGCGGGCAGGACGTGGCGGGCCAAGCAGCGCGAGTACCTGCTGATCGCAAACTCGCTCGACCGCGAGCCGGCGCTGAACCGCCGGGCGATCGAGGCGGGAGCCCGGTTTGCGCTGCGCGAGCTCTCGCCGCCGCTGACCGCGGATGAACTCCGCCGCCTCGTCGCTGCCTGGGAACGGTTGCCTCCCTGGCCTGAAGTGGCCGGTGTGCTGGCGGAGATTCGTCGCCGGCCCTACGTCATGGCCACGCTTTCAAACGGCGATGAGGCGATGCAGCGGCGGCTGCTGGCCCAGGTGCCGGTGCGGTTCGATCGCATCATCTCGACCGAGGGTGGAAAGTTCAAGCCGCACCCATCCGCTTACGGGAAGGCGCTGGCTGTACTGGACGTGCGCGTGGATGAACTCCTCCATGTCGCGGGTTCGGCAACGGATGCGATGGGAGCAACCGCGTTCGGAATCAGGACGGTGTGGGTGAACCGTACGGGCGATGCGGTCGTGGACTCTCGACTCGCCCCCGCCAACGAGATCTCAGATCTTTCGCATTTGCTGCCACTCCTCGATCGCGAAACGACCTACCCCTAGCCAGAAGCAACAGGAAACGCGCAAACTGATCGAAATGAAGAGGTGTGAGGAGGGATGGGCATGGCCAGCGTGACGCAGGTGCAGATTGGCACAGTTCTATCGCTGTGGAGGTATCCCGTGAAGTCGATGATGGGCGAGGAACTGAATGCCACCGAGGTCACCCAGCGGGGAGTGCTCGGCGATCGAGTCTACGCACTCGCGGACCCCGACACCGGCAAAGTCGTCAGTGCCAAGAATCCCCGCAAGTGGGGGCGGATGTTC
>JACPRY010000178.1 GCA_016193565.1 Armatimonadota bacterium | reverse complement strand
GGTCGCGTACAACCCACGGAATGCCGAGGCACATGTCTATCGCAAAGCGGCGGGCCGTTCCTTTGAATTGGCAATGGAGGGACTGCCGGATGCTCAAGGCACGACCGCAAGCCGGTTTGCGACGCATCCCGACGAGCGGGGAGTCATCTACGCCGCCAACAATCAGGGAGCGTTCCTTTCGAGGAATGCGGGACGAACCTGGCAGGCGCTCGAAATCCCCTGGCCGCAGCGCGCCTTCGCACGCGGTGTCGATGCGCTTGCCTGTCTTCCCGGGTCATGAGCATCAATAGGCTCCGGCTTCCAGGGCTGTCCGTTCTCGTTGTGTGCTTCGTGCTTTCGGTGTTCGGCGCCCCCGCGTCCTCGCAGGCTACTCTGGACGAGCTGGTCATTCGCGGTTTCGACATCAACGTCTCGATCACTCCGGTGCCCCTGCGATATGAGTTTGAGGGTAGCGAAGTCCGCTTCACCTCACGCGGCACGCTTCGTGGCACCGCGACGGCGATGGTCGAGGTGACTGCTCCGACCCCCGTTGCCACGGCCCGATTCTACTTCGATAGTGATCTGAGGCTGATATCGGTGAGGGCGACCGACTATCAGATCGCGCCCGCGCGCCAGCGTGACACACTTCTCCTCACCTTCACGCCGGCGCTCTCGCCCGGCAGCAAGGTTGCAGTCACGTTTGACTACGAAGGGCAGCCGCTCTACATCTACGATGAGTTTGTCCTGGTCTCAGAGGGCTCGCTCTATCCGCTCCTCATTAGCCCGTTTGGCGACTTCTCTGCCAACCTGGCCCGTGTCATCCTGAAGCTCACGGCACCGGGTGGATACAATATCGCGGGGACCGGCAGGCTTCTTGCGAGAGACGGCGGCGCGATCACGTGGGATTCTGAGGTTCCCGTCCCGTGGGTCGCAGTCGCCGGCGGGCGAAAGCACGTGGTACGCGAGAAGACCATCCAAGGCGTGCCGATGCAGTTCTATGTTCCTGCCGGCGAAGACCGGAACCTGGACAGGCTCGCCGACTTTACCGGGAAGTCCGTGGACTTCTATACGAAGCTACTGTATCCGTTCCCCTACTCCGGGCTTCGTGCCGTCTCTCTGTTCATCGTCGCGGGCGGCATCGGATACCCGGCGTTCCTGTTGATCGACGATCGCGCGTTCAGTAACACCTTCCCGGGAGATGGTAACCAGGACTCGTCCCTCCTGCAGCTGATCGCCCATGAGGTCGCGCATAGCTATGTCCCCAGCCAGACCGTTCCCAAAGGAGTGGGATACATCTGGCTCTCCGAAGGCTTCGCCGAGTACCTCTCGCTGATGGCCGTCGATGCGCTGCTCGGGCCCAACGCCTTCAGACGGGAACTACAGCGGGAGCGGGACGATTATGCCTCCATCGCCGGGACTCGGACGGAGCCGTCCATTGCTTCTATCACCTTGACCAACTACCGCGGTGCGGCCCGCCGGGTGATCTATAACAAAGGGTCACTGGTGCTGCACATGCTCCGTGGCCTCTTGGGTGATGAGCTATTTAAGAAGGGGCTGGCTGGTTACTTCTCAGCATTGCGCGGCCGATCTGCCCGCGTCTCCGACTTCCAGGATGCTATGGAGCAGGCTGCGGGTCAATCGCTCGACTGGTTCTTCCGTCAGTGGATCGACGACAGGGTGCTCCCCGACTACATCGTCACACAGGCCAGATCTTCCCCCGCGGCGGAGGGTGCAACCCAGACGACCGCCATCGTGCGCAATCTCGGCACCGGGCGGATGCCAGTCGAGGTCGGGTTCACCATGGACGATGGTGTCCAGATTCAGAAAGTGGAGATCCCCAGCAGCGGCGAGGTGACCGTCACGGTCACGACTCAACGACCCGTGAAACAGGTCGAAGTTGATCCCCAGAAGTGGTTGATCCAGAAGGATTACAAGAACGACGTGACTCCTGTGAGGTGATCGGACCTAGTCTGACCAGGACGCAGGTTTGCGATCAACGGAAGAGTCAAATGAAAAGACGCCCGAGTAGGTCTCACCCGGGCGTCTCATGTTGCAGGAATCTTACTCGATCTCGAAGTCCTTGAAGGACAACACGGCACCGTCAGACGTCCTGGCCTCGACCCTCCACTGGCCTTTCCAGTCCGGCTGGATCCGCTTTGAGCTCCACGTCCGGAACCGGGACGACTTCACCTCGAGCGTGACGGTCGCCATCGTGCGTCCCTGCCAGATCCACACGTGCTGGATCGTCCCCGGACCGCCCTGGACGTCCGTAAAGTAGAACAACTGACCCACGTCAGCCGTGATCTGCCCGTTCGCCTCGACCGGCTGCCGGTTCTCGATTGCCGTCGCGAGGACGTCGCGCATCACCCTCATTCCAGATTCCTGCGCACCGACGAGCCCGCCGGCCGAGAACAGCAGTCCTGCCACCAGCACTGAAGCCAGAAAACCTTGCCAGATCCTCATCGGATCCGCCCCCTATCACTTGCTCATGGGATGCCTGTGAAGGCTCACCATGTATATGCCCGCAGGTCCCATCTTTCAGATCGGACCCGCCAGTGGCACGAAATTTGCTCTTGCTCAACCTTGGAGAGAACCTTCCGAGCCGAAGGGGGAGGTGGTTACGGTGCCAAATATGCTTCATTCCGAGATGGAAGTGCTACAGTCCCACACGGCCTTTCTGTGGCTGGTGGAGAGCATTCACCGGCGGCAAAAAGCGCCCCTTGTCTTGTCACTCCAGATGCGAACCGCGGGCGGCCTCGTGTATCCACCGAGTATAGGCGATGCCGACCAGCAACCCCTCGGGGCTTAGCAACCGGGCCACACTCCTCCTTAGGGTTAGCTGCCAGGCTTAACGACCATGTCGGTAGTCCGTTTCCGGACAGGGGTCCGCGCTTGAGGCGGGAACATGACATTGGGGCCAAGCGATCCAGTACGCGATTGAACAACTAGGAGGTAAGCCGCGTGGCGAAAGCGGTCGTGTTGAAGGGTGACCTTGTCCGTGCCATCGGAAAAGCCCAGCGCACCTCGTCCTATCGGGCCGACCGGATCCTCAACGCCGTCCTCGATACCGTGGAGGCCGCTCTCCGGCGGGGGCGGACAGTGACCGTGACGGGATTTGGGACCTTCTCGGTTCGCAGGCGCCGCGCGCGACGGACCGTCAGCATCGCCTCGCGCCGGGCCGTGGTGATTCCGCCCCACAAGGTCGTCCACTTCACGCCGAGTCCGAGCTTGAACCGGGCTATTCGATAGAGAGCTGAAGGTCCACCTGGTCGACGTAACCTACGAGCTCTTCCGCGCCTACTTCGGCGCCCCTAAGCTCGCGTCGCCTGACGGCCGCGAGGTCGGCGCGGTGCGCGGGCTGCTCGCATCCATGCTGTACCTGCTCCAGCAGGAGGGGGCGACACACGTGGCCTGCGCATCGGACACCGTGATCCGATCGTTCCGCAACGACCTCTACGCTGGCTACAAGACCGAGGCCGGGGTTCCGCTCGAACTCCTGGCGCAGTTCCCGCTCGCTGAGGAGGGACTCCGGGCGCTGGGGCTCGTGGTCTGGGGGATGATCGAGCTCGAGGCCGACGACGCCCTGGCCGCCGGCGCGGCGCGCTACGCCGCCGAGGTCGATCAGGTGATCATCGCGACTCCTGACAAGGACCTGGCGCAGTGCGTCGACGGCACGCGGGTGGTGCTCTACGACCGCCGCGGCAAGAGGATCATCGACGAGGCGGCGGTGCGCGCCAAGTGGGGCGTGGCCCCGCGCTCGATCCCCGACTGGCTGGCGCTCGTCGGCGACACCTCCGACGGCTATCCGGGCATCCCCGGCTGGGGCAAGAAGACGGCGTCGGCTGTGCTGGCGGTGTACGAGCACGTCGAGGCTATCCCCGACGACGCCCGCGCCTGGAAGCTGCCGGTGCGCGGCGCCGATCGGCTGGCGGCGACGCTGGCATCGCGACGAGTCGAGGCCGCGCTCTACAAGCGGCTCGCGACCCTCCGCACCGACGTGCCGCCGGCGGAGCCATTGGCCGAGCTCGAGTGGCACGGCGCCCGCCCCGAGCTCCGCGACTTCTGTGGGCGGCAGGGGTACAACGACCTCGTCGAGCGCGCCGGCCGCTGGGCTTAGATCGGGTTGGTCAGCGCCGTTGGACGTCAGCGCTTCGTCGCGCGCGACATCAGGTAGTCGGTCAATGCCTACTGGCTCCTTACTTACTTGGTGGAGACGAGGAGAGCTGCATCACGAAGTCCGAGCCCGCTTATGCCGCGCGCCTGCCGGCAGCCAACAGCACAGTGACCGCGACGCTGAGTCCGGTGCTCACGTACATTGCAAACCCTCGCGTGAAGTCTCCCGTCAGCAGGTTGAACAGCGCGAGCAGCGAGATGGCTCCGCTCGCGACTACGCCGAGACCCGTCAGGCCAGCATTCGCGCGCCCCGCCCACATTAGGACAGCGTTACCGACCAGCGCGGCGCCGAACATCCGAATGGCGGCTGGGTTGAACGGATTGGGCGCGCTCATCATGGCGTGTCCCTGAGACGGAAGGAAAATCATCATGAGTGCCCAAAACCCGTAGAGCACTGCCCCAAGTGTGAACCCCCACCTTGTTGTGCTTGGACTACTCGTCATCTCGTTTCTCCCTCCTCGCTGGAAGATGTGGAAACGCCCGGGCTCGAACCGACCCTTTTGACACCCACCGCGCCGGTCCTCCGCATGGAGCTCGGCTGCAAGTGGGTTGCCCTGAACCGCGCGCTGCGCTTGGGTTCAGGGCATGCACCAATCGATTCTTGGAAGGATTGGCTTCGCCATGCATTTATCAATGTGCCAGCCTACCTGATCGGCCGCCGGGCTGTTCCCGAATCCGCAACGGTCGACGAGGATGAGCCGGTGCTGATCGGCAAGTGCGAGTTGGTGTGGAAACGTATCGAGACCCCACCCAAAGGTGCCGTGGACGAAGATCGCTGCCTCACCCTCTCCGTAGACTTCCACATGGAGATCGGTCATGATCCCTCCCCGACCTAGGACTCAGTTTGGGATTCCAGCCTCTCCCGCCGGACGATCGCATCCGTCATCCGGGCTACGCGTGTCATGGCGCGCACATCGTGGACGCGGACGACATCGGCGCCCTTTACGATAGCCACGGCGACAGCGGAAGCCGTCCCCTCCAATCGCTCCTGCACAGGCAGCCCTCCCAGGATATGACCGATCGTGCCCTTGCGCGAAGGTCCGATCACGATCGGGAGCTCCAGCACCCGGAGCTCACGCAGCCGTCTGAGCACTTCCAGGTTCTGCTGGACGGTTTTACCGAATCCAAAGCCAGGATCAATCAGGATACGCCTGCGATGGATGCCGGATGCCACGGCAAATTCGATACGCCTGCGAAGAAACTCCAGGACCTGGGAAACGATGTCCACCTGCTTGGTGTCCGATGGGGGTGATTTCGACACTCCGTATCCATGCATCAACACAACCGGGACTCCCTGCTCCGCTACGACCGCAGCCATGGCGGGATCGCCCCGTAACGCGCTGACATCGTTAATCATTGCCGCCCCGGCCCGCAGCGCGCGGCGCGCGACCTCGGATTTCATTGT
>JACPRY010000177.1 GCA_016193565.1 Armatimonadota bacterium | reverse complement strand
TCTTGACCTGCTCCGCGAGCATCCGGACCACTCCTGCTTCCTTTACGTAGCAACTTCCGTACCGGGTTCCCGGACGCCCTATTTACCCCTGTACACCACCTTTCGGCCCCTGCGGGAGACGGTCACCCGCTTCTCTTCAGCCAGCAGGTCCAGGTGCCCGATCACCTCGGAAAGCGCCAGCATGGTGTTGATCTCATCGAGGTTCTGGTAGATCTCCTGACACAGGTCCAGCAGCGTCTTGGGCTTCCGGTTCAGGCGCCCGCGGATCTCTTCCTTGCGCTGTTCGTGATGCGCGATGAGCTCCCGGATGCGGGCGCTCGGGTTACTGATGGGTTCCCCGTGGCCGGGGTAGGCGACGTCGCAGTTCAACAGCAGCACCCGGCGGAGTGACTGCAGGTACTGAGGCAACGTCGGAACGCGTTTGCCTTTCCGCGTGAACTCGACGATCGGATTAGGGCTGATGCCCTGCAGCAGCAGGTCGCCGGCGATCAGCGCGCCCTCGTCATGATAAAGGCAGATATGCCCCTGCGAATGCCCGGGACAGTGCAGGACACGCAGCCGGGATTGTCCTCCATCGACGGCGTCTCCGTCTGCGAGCGGCGAAAACCCCGGAAGCGGATCGAGCAGTTCCCTGTAGCTGATGAGGGTCTCGACGAAGATCTGAAGAAACGCGGCCGGCAATCCCGCTTCCGTAAAGAATTTCTTCAAGTGGTCCACAAACCATCGCTGACCTTCGAATTTGGAGCGGTCTGCGTCATGCGCGAAGACCTCAGCGCCGGACCGCTGCCGGATCCAGTCTGCGCCGCCGAAGTGGTCGATGTGTCCGTGCGTGAGGATGATCCGGCGAACGTCGTCGGTCCGGTACCCGACGGCGGTGAGGCCGGCTTCAAGCGCCGCCTGCGCCTGCTCGGTTTTGGGGCCGGCATCGATCAGGGTCGACGGATCCCCGGGCAGCAGGAACACGTTGACCGGACCGACGGGGAACGGGGTCGGAAGCTCGATGCGGTGGATCTGCATCAGATAGGTGCGATCACCTCATCAGGGTTCAAGGACAGGGAGTGCATCCCCTGGCAGCGTAAAAGGTACCGCGATGACTCTCGTCCAGACGGGGCGACCTCTTCAGGACACAATGCCGGCCATGCTCTTCCGGCAGGCCGCGAGGTTGGGTGCCCGCGTCGCGATGCGCCGGAAAGAGTTTGGAATCTGGCGGAGGATCACGTGGGACGATTACGCCCGCCACGTCCGCTGGGTCGGGCACGCGCTGCTCGCGCTGGGCCTGCAGAAAGGCGAGCGGGTCGCAGTCATCGGCGAAAACCGGCCGGAGTGGCTCTACAGCGATCTTGGGATTCAGGCTGCGGGCGGCGCGACCACCGGCATCTACGCCACGAACAGCGCCGAGCAGGTTCACTACATCCTCGATCACTCAGGCGCCCGCGTGGTGATTGTTGAGGGCGAGGAGCAGCTGGATAAACTGCTCGAGTTGCGGAACACCCTTCCCCGGCTTGAACGCATCATCGTCATAGATCCTGAAGGGCTCAGGAGTTTCTCAGATCCCATGGTGATGATGTTCGGTGAATTCCTCGCCCTCGGCCGCCGGCATGAAGAGACACACCCCGGCGCGCTTGAGGACCGCACCGCCGGTCTCACGCTCGACGACGTGGCGCTCCTCATCTATACGTCGGGGACCACAGGTCCGCCGAAAGGCGCCATGTTGACCTACGGGAACGTCAAGTTCGAGATCGAGTCGAGCCTGCGGTGCATCCCTGCTGATGAACACGACGAGGTCCTCTCGTACCTCCCGCTCGCGCACATCGCCGAGCGCTCATTCTCGGTTATTCTCGCCATCTACCACGGCTACACGGTGAACTTCGCCGAGAACCTGGAGGCGGTACCGCAGAACCTGCGCGAGGTCCGGCCGACGCTGCTGTTCTCGGTCCCCCGGATCTGGGAGAAACTCTACTCGGGCATCCACCTCGGGATGCTGGACGCCGAGTGGCCGAAGCGCGCGGCGTTTGCGCTGGCGCTGAGCGTCGGGAAGACCTACGCGGCGCGCCGCCTGGCGAAACGGCCGGAGCCGGCCCCACTGCGCGCGGCATATGCGCTCGCCCGTACTACCGTGTTGATGCCGTTGCGGCACCGCCTCGGGCTCGACCGCGTGCGCATTGCGCTGTCGGCGGCGGCTCCGATCTCTCCCGACGTACTTCGCTTTTTCTGGAGCATCGGTGTGGAGATCCGGGAGATATACGGCCAGACAGAGGGCACCGGCCTGACGACCGCGCACCGCCCCGGCGATGTGGTGCTTGGGACCGTGGGCAAGCCGATGACCGGGATCGAGGTGCGCATCGCATCCGACGGCGAGATCCTCGTCCAGAGCCCGGGCGTCTTCACGGGCTACTTCAAGGATCCGGAGCTCACCGCGCGCACCGTCGTCGATGGGTGGCTGCACACCGGTGACGTCGGCGAGTTCGACGCGGACGGGAACCTGCGCATCACCGACCGCAAGAAGGATATCTTCATCAACGCGTACGGGAAGAACATCGCCCCGCAGTACATCGAGAACAAACTCAAGTTCAGTCCCTACATCAACGATGCCGTGGTGATCGGCGACGGCAAGAAATACCTGACAGCGCTGATCGTCATCGACGAGGACAACATCTCCAAGTGGGCGCAAGACCACCGCGTGCCGTTCACAACGTTTACCGACCTCTCCCAGAGTCCCGACGTGCGCAAGGTGATCGCGGCTGAGGTCGAGGCCGTCAACCGGACGCTCTCATCGCCGGAACAGGTGAAGAAGTTTGCGCTGCTGCCCAAGCGCCTGTATCAGGAAGACGGAGAAGTTACGCCGACGATGAAGGTGAAGCGGAAGGCGATCATGGAGAAGTTCGGGGACGTGATTACTGATCTGTACCGCGAGTAGGAGTTCTTTCCCGTCTGGTGGTTTCTAAGCCCACCTGCGTTTCGCCTTGTACCGCTTGTAGCCTTTCACCGACGGTTCGCGCGTCACGCCGAGGTACAGTTCTTGCACGTTGGGGTTCTCCAGCAGTTCCGCCGCCTCGCCTTCCAGCACCAGGCGGCCTCCCTCCAGCACGTAGGCATAGTGGGCCACGGAGAGCGCCATGCGGACGTTCTGCTCGACGAGGAGAATCGAGGTGCCGTCGCGCTTGATCTCAGCAATGATGCGGAAGATCTCCGCGACCAGCCGCGGGGCGAGGCCCAGCGAGGGCTCATCCAGCATGAGCAGTTTCGG
>JACPRY010000183.1 GCA_016193565.1 Armatimonadota bacterium | reverse complement strand
GGGCTGCCCTTCGGACCCCAGATGCCGCAGGTGCAGCCGCGGCTGGCTCCTCCGCCGCCATTCCAGCCGGTGCAGCCGAGGTTCTAACTCACGATAACGCGGTAACGCGAGATCGCGGTAACGCGAGGTGCTAGGCCGAGGACGAGATTATCGCAACTCGGGTGGCTTTGCGGCCGCGGGGCGTCTCCTCGGCCTCGTACTCGACGCGCTGCCCGGGGTCCAGCCGCTTTCGTCCGGCCGCATGCAGCACGGTCCGGTAGAGGAAGACGTCGGGCCCGCCGTCATCGGGGACGATGAACCCGAACCCTCGCCGTACGTCGAACCACCGCACCGTCCCCAGCATTAGACCTCCATCCGCCGAACAGAAGTTCCGAATTGACGTCCGCGAGCCCGCAGGTGTATGGTGAGTGTGCTAGCGGATGTGTATTACCTAGCTGGGAGGATGTTAACCTCCCTAGGTTAACCCGGCCTAACTGGGTAACAATCCGCTAGCATTTGATTTTCCATCGAGTGTCAGTTCCCGCGAATGTTGCCCCCCTTCCCATCGTTGGGTGTGCGAGCCAGGAATCCGGGTAGCCAGGTAGCCAACTGAAGAAGGGTCTAACAGAGTTCCTTCGGAGGCACGAACGTGAGCCAGCAGGAAGATCTGCGCTCTCAACGACTGACGCCCGAGCAGTTGAGGTGGAGCTGCGATCCCCGCCTCTTCACGTTCCAGACCACAGCCGAACTGAAGGCAGATGAGATCATTGTCGGGCAGGACCGCGCGGTCCGCGCGCTTGAGCTGGGCCTGACGATGTCGCAGCCCAGCTACCATGTCTACGTCACGGGTCCCGTCGGTACCGGCCGCACGACCTACACCAGGAAAAAGGTGCAGGCCGTCGCCGCCACGATGCCGGTTCCACCCGACTGGTGCTATGTGTACAATTTTCAGCAGCCCGACCAACCGCTCGCCGTGTCGCTCCCACCCGGCGCCGGCGCCGTGTTTCGCAAAGAGATGGCCGAGCTCGTGGCTGAGCTCAAAGATGCCATCCGCAAGCTCCTGTCCAGCGAGACGTTCGAATCCCAGCGCACGCAGCTGCTGCAGTCGTTCGAGAACCGGATCAATGCGGTCTGGCGGGAACTGGAAGCCAGGGCCATGCAGCTCGGATTCACCATCCAGCGGACGCCGACCGGGATCACAACCGTGCCGGTCGGTCCGTCCGGCGAGCAGATCAGCCCTGACCAGTTTGGGGCGATGACCGAGCTGCAGCGCGACGAGGTCGGCCGGCGCGGCCGTGAGTTGAGTGAAGACGTGGCTGAGGCGCTGCGGAAAGTGCGCACCGTTGAACGCGAAGCCCGCGATGCGCTGCGCGAGCTCGAGCGGAGCGCGGTGAGTTCGGCGGCCGGCCATCCCGTCGGCCGCGTCAGGGAGCAGAACGCCGGGCATCCCAAGGTCGCGCACTACCTCGATGAGCTCCTGGCCGACGTCGTTGAGCACCACGAAGACTTCAAAGAACAGGAAGAACCGCAGTTCCCGCTGCCGCTGCCGCAGATGGCCCGCCGGGCTGATCCGTTTCAGCGCTACCGCGTGAACCTGGTGGTGGACAATACCCATCTGACGGGAGCGCCGATGGTCTTTGAGACCAATCCCACCTACTACAATCTGCTCGGCAAGGTCGAGTATCGTGGCGAGTTCGGCGCGCTCGTGACCGACTTCACGATGATCAAGAGCGGCGCGCTGCAGCAGGCCAGCGGCGGCTTCCTCGTTCTGCAGGTGAAAGACATCCTGACGAACCCCCTGTCGTGGGAAGGTCTGAAACGAGCGCTCCGCAGCGGCGAGGCGCGCATCGAGAACATCGGCGAGCAGTTGGGGCTCATACCAACGGCAACGCTCCGGCCGGAGCCGATTCCGCTCAGCGTGAAAGTCGTGCTGATCGGCACGCCGATGATCTTCCAGCTGCTGTATGTCCTCGACGAGGATTTCCGCAAACTCTTCAAGATCAAGGCGGACTTCGACACCGAGGTCAACCGGACGGACGACACGGCTGCCCTCTATGCGAGGGCGATCGGCGCCATCTGCAACCGGCAGGGGCTGCGGCCCTTTGATCGCGCCGCGGTGGCGAAAGTCCTCGAGTACAGTGCCCGGCTGGCCGAGCACCAGGAACGTCTGTCCACGCGGTTCAACGAGGTCGTCGAGATCATCTACGAAGCCTCAGCGTGGGCGGAGCGGATGGGCCACGAGATCGTTGCCGCGGCTGACGTCCTCAAGGCGATCGACGAGAAAGTCTATCGCAGCAACCGCATCGAGGCACGAATCCGGCAGATGATCGCCGAGAGGCAGCTGCTCGTCGACGTGGACGGCCGCCGCCCCGGCCAGGTGAACGGGTTGTCGGTGCTGCAGATGGGCGACTATGCGTTCGGCCATCCCAGCCGCATCACGGCGCGCGCGTACGTTGGCGGCCGCGGCGTGGTGAACATCGAGCGCGAGACCGAGATGTCGGGGCGGATTCACAGCAAGGGCGTGGCGATCCTGGCGCACTACCTCGGCGGGAAGTACGCGCAGGACCGGCCCCTCAGCCTGAACGCATCGCTGACGTTCGAACAGACGTATACCGAGGTGGAAGGCGACAGCGCGAGTTCGACTGAGTTGTACGCGTTGCTGTCAGAGCTGGCCGGCGCACCGGTCGAGCAGGGCATCGCCGTGACCGGATCCGTCAACCAGAAAGGCGAGATCCAACCGATCGGCGGCGTCAACGAGAAGATCGAAGGGTACTTCGCGGTGTGCAAGGCGCTGGGGCTGACCGGACGACAGGGCGTCATGATTCCGGCCCAGAATGCCATCAACCTCATGCTGAAAGAAGAGGTCGTGAACGCTGCCCGCGCCGGAACCTTTCATATCTGGGCGGTTCGGACCGTCGATGAAGGGCTGGAAGTGCTTACGGGCCTGCCGTCAGGCGAGGCCGGGGCCAACGGACAGTACCCGGGCGGCACGATCAACCACCGGGTCAGCCGGCGGCTGCAGGAACTCGCGGAGCGGCTGCGGAGGTTTGCTCCCATCCCGCGCGTGGGCGAGGGGAAGAACGAGGATAAGGACAAGTAAACCACGGTCCAGGACATAACGTCCCATTCAGAGAGACTACGGGAAATACGGAGAGCGGCTTCCCGTAGTCTATCTTTGTAAGGAGGCGGAATGCGCGGCCGGCGTTGGGGGTTCTCGATTGGTCTGTTGGTCGTGGTGGTCGCCACAGGAGTTCCGCGGGCTGCTGCACAGACGCCGCAGGCTGTCTCGTTCGAGGAGGCCGTTGCCAGCGCGCTCGACCGGCATCCTTCGGTGACGGCAGCCGCAAAGGCGGTGGACGCTGCGCAGGCGCGCCTGGTGCAGGCGCGAGCGGGAAACGCCGTGCAGGTGGCGGTGAACACTCGCGCGTCGGTAGGCACGCTGTCTTCGACGGGGAGCTTCATGGGCAGCGATGCGTCGGCGTCGCACAACGTGTCCGTCGACGCCTCCCTTCCGCTCTTTGATGGCGGGGTACGAGCGTTGCAGATCACGCAGGCGGAAGCGGGTC